>JBJOOY010000511.1:0-11091 GCA_046051065.1 Cyanobacteriota bacterium | reverse complement strand
GAGGTTGGATCGAAAATCGATCGAAATTCACCTTGGACTAATTGTTCGATCAGCGCCACAAATAAACCTTCTTTGTCCTGAAAATGACTATATACTGTCGCTTTTGATACGCCAGCGGCGGTAGCGACACGATCCATACTGGTGCCAGCATATCCATGTGCCAAAAACTCTTGCATGCCACCTGCTAATATTGCTGCGGCTTTATCTGCGGAAAGTTGACGTGGTTCTTTGGGGGGTGTTTTTGCTGGGAACATCAGAGATTGGGGCGATTTTAAATTCGATCTTGACACTACTATACTAATCAGTTTAGTATACAGATAGCAAAACTGAACTGTATAGTTTAGTTATCCAGTAGGTACCCAAAATGCAAAATGCCACTGACAAAGTAGAATCGTTTATCAAGCAGCTCCAGTCGCCGCGATCGATCTGGACAATGGTGTTCTTAATTGGGGGTGTGGGTGTCGGAGTGTTTTTCTGGCAGCAGAGTCAGAAATCGATTGAACCGCCAGCACAAATTACCAGTCAGCCAGCGATTAAAACTATTACTGCCTTGGGCAAATTACAGCCGCAAGCCGAGGTGATTAAACTTTCGGCACCAAGTTCGACTAATGGCAATCGAGTCGAGCGATTATTAGTCAAAGAAGGCGATCGAGTCAAAGCAGGACAAGTAATTACGATCTTAGATAGCCACGATCGACTACAAGCTGCGTATGATGAATCAGAGCGGCAAGTAGCATCCGCCAGAGCCAAACTCGCTCAAATAAAAGCTGGTGCAAAGTCAGGAGAAATTGGCGCACAGGTAGCTAAATTGCAACAATTACAGGTGGAATTGGAAAAAGATCGGGCAGCTCAAGTTGATGAAATTACCAGAGTTCAGGCGCAGTGGGCTGGCGATCGAGCGGCACAAACAGCCACTATCAACAGGTTGCAAGCTACCCTCCAGAATGCCAAATCAGAATTAGCGCGAAATCAGCAACTTCAAGTCGAAGGGGCAATCTCGACATCGACATTAGATACCAAAAAACTAGCCTTAGATACCGCCCAGGCACAGTCTGCCGAAGCACAAACGACCCTAAATCGGATCGATCGCACCTCACAACAACAACTCCGACAAGCCCAAACTAAATTGCAACGGATTAACTCATCTGGACAGCAGCAGGTAGCATCTGCGCGGGCAACTTTAGCTCAAGTCAGGGAAGTCCGTCCCGTTGATGTGCGAGTAGCACAGGCAGAAATTGATCGGGCGATTGCTAACGCCAAACAAGCCAAAGCCAGCTTAGCCCAAGCATCGGTCAAATCACCCCAAGCAGGTGAAGTGTTAAATATCCATACCCGTGCGGGCGAAGTTGTTTCCACTGATGGCATCGTCGAAATCGGCCAAACAGAGCAGATGGAAGCGCTAGCCGAAGTTTATCAAAGCGATGTAGAGAAAGTCCGCCTGGGGCAAAAGGCAGAGATATCGAGCGAGGCGATCTCCGGCAAACTAACAGGTACAGTCTCGCAGATTGGCGCACAGGTAAAACGGCAAACGATCGTCAACACCGATCCCAGCACCAATATCGATGCCAGAATCGTCGAAGTCCACATCAAACTCGATCGAGCCTCCAGTCAGAAAGCCGCTAAATCTACCAACTTACAAGTACGGGTAGCGATCGATCGGTAAAAGGCTGCGCCGACTAATTGTAATAGTATTCTTCTACAACTGGTAGATAGTCTTTATCAAAGCTTCAACCTTCAGCCTCATATCTTATCACTCTCATGTCATTAACAGCAAAGTCTCCTATCCGCAATAATATTTTCAAACAATTGATGACCATTCATTGGTGGATGGCACTATTGTATTTGGTTTTATTTGCCACTGGTATTCCTCTCGAAAAAGTACAAAAATCAATTACTCTACATGACATATTAATTGCCGCTCACAAATCTTTTGGTATTCTCGTACTGATACTACTAATTTGGCGGTTATTATTGTTAATAAAAGTTTGGGGGAGAAAATATCTCAAACATTTACCACAATTTACTCGAAGGTGGTATTTTAAAACTGGCTTACATACATTTTTGTATCTAATGATGTTAGTAGTACCGCTGAGCGGCTATTGGCTATCCAATGCTTTTCAAGCTCATAATACCAGCATGTTTGGGCTGCCGATGCCGGATATTTTCCCTGCAAATGACGATGTAGTATCCGATGCGGCTACCGCTCACGGCATCACCTCGAAAATTTTTCAATTCCTCATTTTCGTTCACGCGATCGCTCAATATAAAGTTATTAAAGCTAATTGGCACAGGCTGACCGATTGGATCGAGAAATTGATCGCCAAATAAGGGGAAAGATTAGATTGTTAAAAATATAATATTGTTTTTTTGGCGAGATGGCGGGGGTCGATCGCCAAAAGTCTAAACCGTCGTAGTACAACTCCCGACTACCAATTATAAGAAGAGATCTTATGATCGTAAAACTCATCCAAAAACTCCAACGCCGCACCCCTCTTGGGTGGCTCCAACTAAAACACGATCCAGGTCGCCTCCTCGTCGCCCTTGCCGGAATCGCCTTTGCCGACGTGCTCATGTTCATGCAACTAGGCTTCCAGAACGCCCTTTATGACAGTAATACCCGCATCGATCGAGCCATGCTAGCCGACGTAATTATTTACAGCCCCAAAGCACTCAACCTCCAAAATCTCTCAACATTTTCTCGCCGCCGCCTGCTGCAAGCGATGGATCTTCCTGGTGTCCAGACAGCCAGCGGCTTATATATCAATAGCCTCACCTGGCGCAATCCCCAAACCCGCCTCAGTGCTACCGTCCAAGTATTAGGCTTCGACCCCGATGTTCCAGCTTTTAATTTGCCAGAAGTCAACCAGCAATTGGATAAAATCAAACTACCAGATGTCGTACTATTCGATCGGGGTGCTAGAGGTGAATATGCTGAAGCGATCGAATCGATCGATCGAGGACAAACGGTAACTACCGAAGTCGATAAACGCACGCTGACGATCGGCGGACTATTTGAAGTGGGAGCTTCATTTGGCGCAGATGCCAGCTTAATGACTAGCGACCAAACCTTTCTTCGCCTCTTCCCCCGTCGCGATGCCGCCAGCGTCAGCCTCGGACTGATTCGCCTTAAACCTGGCTACAACCCCCAACAAGTCACTGCAGCTCTAAAAGCTCATTTACCCGAAGATGTTCGTGTTCTAACGGCTCCTGAGTTTGTCCAGTTTGAAGAAAATTATTGGCGGACTGCCAGTCCCGTCGGATTTATTTTCGGTTTGGGGACAGCGATGGCATTTGTCGTTGGTGTGGTGATTGTTTATCAAGTACTATCCACTGATGTCAATGCCCATCTCAAAGAATATGCCACCTTCAAAGCAATGGGCTACCACAATTCTTACTTGTTGAGCGTAGTATTTGAAGAAGCCATCATCCTCGCATTTGTGGGATTTATCCCCGGTTTTCTGTTGCCGAACATTCTGTATATCTTGGCAGTCAAAGCCACCGCTTTACCGATCTACATGACTGTCTCCAGAGCCATGCTAGTCCTATCGCTGACGGTAGTAATGTGTATGCTATCAGGCGCGATTGCTACCCGCAAACTCCAATCTGCCGATCCTGCTGATATGTTCTAGCTCGTCGGCTGCGGCGAAGATTCAGAGTGCCTCTCCAAATATCTTATCCCAATTTTTCTCAACTCCTCCATCTCAATCCTCTATTATCTGTTGCTTTACTAAGAATTGGTATTATCCTCTTTTCTCTGCGTCTTTAGTGGTTAAAAAAATATATGTCCCAACCCGCAATAAAAGTCCAAAACCTCTCCCACTACTTCGGGCACGATCGATTACGGAAGCAAGTGCTGGATGATATTAATCTCGATATTGACAGTGGTGAAATTATCATTATGACAGGGCCGTCAGGTTCTGGCAAAACAACATTACTCACACTCGTAGGTGGCTTAAGATCTGCTCAAACTGGCAGCTTACAGATCTTAGGGCAAGAACTCTATGGCGCGACAGCTCAACAATTGACGGCAGCCAGACGGCATCACGGTTATATTTTCCAAGCACATAACTTGCATGGTAGTCTCACCGCTTTGCAAAATGTGCGGATGGGGTTAGAGTTGCACCCCAATTATTCAACCACCGAGATGAACGATCGAGCAGCAGAAATGTTAGCAACAGTGGGATTGAGCGATCGAGTTAATTACTATCCTGACGATTTATCTGGCGGACAAAAACAACGAGTCGCGATCGCACGTGCCTTAGTCAGTCGTCCTCAACTCTTATTAGCCGACGAACCGACAGCCGCTCTAGATCGTAAATCGGGGCGGGATGTGGTGAATTTAATGCAAGAATTAGCAAAGGAACAAGGCTGCACGATTTTGTTTGTTACCCACGACAACCGAATTTTGGATATTGCCGATCGAATTGTCAATCTAGAAGATGGTCGATTGGTTAATGCTCAGATGGCTCTGCCAGTATAATAAACTCTCTGCTCTACTTCAGCACCCGCGAACATAAATTTTCTAGTTACGAACACCTGAGCCAACCTTGAAAGAAGCTGGGAATTACGATCGCTAGAATAGATAGATGTTCTGAGAGTTAATATCGAATCGATCGAGTCGGGGGAGGTAAAGATTGAGTATAAAATAGAAGACTCAAGCTAATTTTAGAGATCGATGTAAGATGAAAATTGCTAATAATATTACTGAATTAATTGGGCGTACACCTCTAGTTAGACTAAATCGGATCCCTCAAGCCGAAGGCTGTGTAGCCGAGATTGTCGTTAAATTAGAAGGGATGAATCCCGCAGCATCCGTCAAAGATCGAATTGGCGTAAATATGATCGCCGCTGCCGAAAGCGAAGGCTTAATTACTCCCGCTAAAACTATTTTAGTCGAACCCACCTCTGGCAATACCGGAATTGCCCTAGCTATGGTCGCCGCCGCTAAGGGATATCGGTTGATCCTGACGATGCCAGAAACCATGAGTCTCGAACGTCGAGCGATGCTCAAAGCCTATGGTGCACAAGTGGAACTAACTCCAGGCAGCGAAGGGATGAGTGGCTGTATTCGTCGCGCTCAGGAAATTACCGATCGAACGCCCCATGCTTATATGTTGCAGCAGTTTCGCAATCCTGCCAATCCCCAAATCCATCGCACTACTACTGCTGAAGAGATCTGGGCAGATACTGACGGTAAAGTAGACATCTTAGTAGCTGGAGTCGGAACAGGGGGGACGATTACAGGGATCGCTGAGGTAATTAAAGCTCGCAACCCCAATTTTAAAGCTATTGCTGTCGAACCTACCAACAGCCCCGTACTATCTGGTGGTAAACCAGGTCCGCACAAAATTCAGGGCATTGGTGCCGGATTCATTCCACAAGTATTAAGAGTCGATCTGATTGATGAAACGATCGCTGTTACCGACCAACAATCGATCGATTACGGCCGCAGATTAGCTCGGGAAGAAGGGTTATTATCAGGAATTTCGTCAGGTGCAGCCCTGTGTGCCGCGATCGAAGTCGGCCGTCGTCCGGAAAATCAAGGTAAACTAATTGTCATGATTCAGCCTAGTTTCGGCGAACGCTATCTCAGCACCCCTCTCTTTCAAGATCCAGACCCCAAAACAGTTTAGTAACCCCCTATCTCTATAATTTCCTAGTCATCTATCTCGATGCCAGAAACGCACTACCAAACGCTCCAAATATCCACCCAAGCCACTGCTGATGAGATCAAACAATCTTATCGGCAGTTGGCAAAAAAATTTCATCCCGATGTCAATAGTGGCAAAGCTAATGCCGAACGAATTATCAAAATTAATGCTGCTTATGAAATTTTAAGCGACGAGCGCAAACGACGAGAATACGATTATCTGCTTCAGCCAGCCGCAGCTATTCC
Source organism: Cyanobacteriota bacterium (assembly GCA_046051065.1). Classification (GTDB taxonomy): domain Bacteria; phylum Cyanobacteriota; class Cyanobacteriia; order Cyanobacteriales; family Chamaesiphonaceae; genus Chamaesiphon. Next base: position 5,195 of record JBJOOY010000511.1, on the reverse strand, counting down.
CCGCCAACAAAGTTCGCCGTCGGCAACACCTCGCCGTCCCAAAACTGTTGGACGTGAATTAGATGAAGAGTTAGTTTTGTGGTTAAATCAGGTGTACACGCCGATTAATCGCACGATCGGCTGGATTATTAAGCCCCTCAAAACTAAAATTCGCGAACTTTCTGCCGATCCCTTTGATGATGAATTGATGGGAAATTTTGAGGCATATGTGACTGAATGTCAGCGACATTTAAATAAAATCGACAAGACTTTTCATTCAATGCCCAACCCCTCATCGATCGCCGGAGTAGCAGCTAACTTGTATTACTGTATCAATCAAGTTGGTGACGGGATTAAAGAGTTAAATTTCTATATCATGAACTACGACGAACAGTATTTGCACGATGGCATTGAAATGTTTAAAATTGCGGCTGAATTACAGAAAGAAACTAATAAACAACTCAAAGGTTATAAGTAATCATCTGGCGATCGGTAATGTAAATCGAAACACCTAACCAAGATCCTGATTATTTAAGCCTGATTAGTTACTGAAATTTTGTTGATACCATCAATATCTAACAGATAATTTTGCACCATTTCTAGAGCATATCGATCGGGTAATACCTGCTGAAACTTACTAAAACGGTAGTTGGGTAGTTGTTCTAATAAATAAGTTTGGGTTGTGTGAGCCGTCCAGAATTCTGGTTGAGTAATTTCGCCGATCGCGCTGGCAAATGTTGCTGGAGTCAGATGTGTTCCGGTGATGCTGACTTGAAAATTATCCGCTCGCACATCCCACTCCCACAGATGCTCTAAACCATACTTAATGGCGCGGTTAATTCTACCCCCGGCGAATGTCCACCACTGTACTCGCAGATCCCGATCTGCCCACACAATTGGGTTTACTATCTGTTGGCGGCGTTCGTTGCGACAATTAGCTAAGATTAATTTAGCATTGCGATCGAGATAGGGAATATCTTCAGGCGATCGTAAGATCGTGGCGATTTCTTGACAGATTTCCCAGTCGAGAAATTGAGGAATAAATCCACCCCAAGCTGGTTTCCGACCTTGTGGGGCAGGTAGTACTATAATCGATCGCAGCTCACGATCGATCGTATCGGCAATCCACGCTTTCCCACCGAGCAGGAAACAACTAATTTCAGGCGTTAAAGTATCGACAAATTTTTGCTCTAAAGTCCCGATCGATTGTCCGGATGTGGTACATACTTCATACTGTTGAGGGGAAGAGAATACCGCATATAAAGCCATGAAATTCTTCTTGCCAAATACCCGCTCGGATTCAGAACCGATCGATAATAAGCCCCCCGTGAGATAGAGAAATTTAGTCTTCACCATGTGCCGAATCAAGCGATCGAATTCAACCCGACTTATCCCCTGAAAATCCATTACGGTAGATAACTGCTGCCAACAATTTCCAGGTGCGATCGCGCCAAATTGCATCGTCAGCGCCAATAATTGCTGAACTAATACCGACCAATTGCGTTGGCATACTCGAATTGATTCTACCCAACCGCGACGAGCTAATTCGACTAAAGCGATCGATTGCAATAATGCTGCCGAATTATCGACTAGAAAAGTTGTATTTGCCTTTCCGCCGCGCCTGCCTGTGCGCCCTAACCGTTGCAAAAAGGCGGAAACGGTATCGGGAGCATTTGCTTGTAAAACGGCATCTAAATCGCCAACATCGATGCCTAGTTCTAGGGTAGAAGTACAGACAATACAGTTATTATGTCCGTTGTTGGCAAACCTTTCCTCTGCTAACGTCCGCTCCTCTAAGGCTACCGAACTATGATGGATAAAGACATCGATGCCACGATCCTGCATGCGATCGGCAATTTCTTCAGCTAGGGCGCGGCTCTGACAAAAGAGGAGACTTTTTTTGTGCTGTGCTAATAGACTCGCTCGATCTGCCAAACCAGCGCTGGCACTATTGGCGCTATCTGCTTGAGCATCTGGCATCAGGATGCGAATTTCCCTGGTAGTTGGTGCAGGTGGCGGATTGATTTTACAACGCGGACGGGTTGATGTCCCTTGCAACCAGTCCAGAATCGTGTCGGGATTGCCTACTGTGGCACTCAATCCCACCCGTTGGACATCATTAGCACTGACGGCAATTACCCGCTCTAATACTGACATTAAATGTGCCCCGCGATCGCTCCCCGCGAGGGCATGAATCTCATCGATGACTACAGCTCGCAGATCGGCGAAAACTTCGGCATGAGCGAAACTCGCCGACATTAACATCACCTCCAAAGATTCGGGGGTAGTCATTAAGAGGGTAGCTGGCTGCTGGCGGAAGGCTTTTTTCGCAGCAGGTTTGATATCACCATGCCAGAGGAAACATCGTAAACCGAGCATTTCAGTATACACGCCCAATCGATCGGCTTGGTTGTTTAATAAAGCTTTAATCGGTGCAATGTAGAGGATACCAACGTCAGTTGGTTCTCGCTCTACCATTTGTGCTAGCAGCGGAAACATACTAGCTTCTGTTTTGCCTCCGGCTGTCGGCGCAAGGATAATCGCATTCTCGCCATCAAGAATCGCCTGTCCAGCAAGTTCTTGGACTGGGCGCAGCGATGTCCAACCCAAACGGGCAGTAATTGCCGCTTGCAATCGATCGGGAAAACGAGCAAAAACAGAATTCATGCACTCAAGGGCTAAAGAGTCAAATCGCTACCTTCTCGCCGATTACATAGATCCTGGTAAATTACAGCTTTGATAACTTGCCAAAAAGGTATGACAAATAAATTGCCGACTATGTTAAGTAAAAATCCTACACCAATTAAGATAAATCCGACGGTTTGATTTGGTGAATTTGGTGAAATTCGCGGATCGATCGCAATTTGGCCGAAGAAACTCGGTAAACTCCCGAACAGTGTAATTGGCAGGGTAACCCCAACAGCGATCGTCAAAATTAGCACTATTCTACCAGTAAAAGCTTTACTTAACGCTCTACTCCGACGCAGACTGATACTAGCAGAACCCCTAGATTCGATCGCTAGTGGTAATTCGGCAATAAACCAGCCAGCATAGTACCGCATCAAGAGAATAATCCAGCCGAAAAATAAACCGATTGTTACTAGTCCTACAATAAAATAGAGTGTAGGACCGGGAGATAATTTTAATAGAGAACCGAGCAAGACAATCCCACCCAGGATCAGCGCGAGAGCGATATAACTAACTATCAAGATCAGGCACACGTATAGTACTATCAAAAAATCCAGCCGTAGAAATGCCCAGGTGCGGGGTTGTAGTTGTTGGGTTGCAGCGGATATAGTTTCTGGTCGATCGATCGATTCTTGATAGGCTAGCCGAGAAATCACAGCTCGATTGGTACTGGATTTTGCCACACAGTATGCGACGAATACGAGCCAGACCAAACATAAGGGAATAGAGATAAAGAGCGATGAATTCTTGATTAAGCCATATAATAAGGCCGCAATAACTGTAAAACCGATCGCTGATAGTACGCTCGCTAGTACCCATCCAGTTGCTCTGAGTGATACCTGAAAGTAACGTCGAAAGTTGGACTTGTATAAGGTTACGGCGGTAGTAATAATATTGCCGACACTTAAAGTACCGACTGGATCTAAGATTCTTTTTGCCATGAAAATATTAGTAATTGTTGGCAGTCAGTATGAGTTGGCAATCGTTAAGATCTGGCGATCTAGAGTATAGACATACCGATAATTGCCGATCTCAATTAACTTATATCCTACCCCAGTCGCGCTCTTTAGATGATAGTTAGCGATCGAGGCAATCGTAAGTTTCTACCGTCATCACCACTGAATTGGCACCCATCTGCCAAATTATCTCAGAAGTTACTGTCAATTAACGCTCGATCGGCCAAATTATTTAAAGAATTGTTGAATGCCAGCAAGATTGGCAGTATCCCGAACGATTAGAAATACACCCAAGCCCAATAGTAAAACTAAACCTGTTTGCATCACTGTTTCTTGGATCTTCTGCGGCAAGGGTTTGCCGAGTAATGCTTCAAACAGCAAAAATGCTAGTTGTCCGCCGTCTAAAGCTGGTAACGGCAAAATATTCATTACCGCCAAGTTGATGCTAATTAGTGCGCCAAATTGCAGCAGTCCAGCGATGTTTGTCGAGGCGATATTCGAGCCGATTTCGACGATTTTAATCGGCCCGGCTACTTGGGAAGCAGTTTCACCAAAATTAGTCACTAACTGAGCTAAACCTTGAATGGTCAGGATTGACACTCGCTCGAATTCAGTAGCGCCCTTGGTTAGTGCATCGATCGGATTTTGCGCCCGCTCCGTCACAATTTCAGCATTAGGTGAGAGTTTGACCCCAATTTGACCTTTCCCTTCGCCATTGACATCGGGGGTAACTTGAAGCTCGATCGTTTGTGCATCTCTCCGGATCTCAAAGGTTAATGGGATTTGGGGATGCTCTTGGATTGCAGTCATCAGTTCGACGATTGCGGATTTGGAACTACCCAATTGCCGCTTGTCTACTGCCAGAATCACATCTTTAGCGTGAATTCCGGCTTTACCCGCAGCTGTACTCAAGCTATCTGCAATGCCTGAGACTACAACTCCTGGCTGATAACTAATCTGTTGAAAACCTGTTACGCCCACTTGGACTACCAACAGGAAATAGGCAAAAATCAGATTGGCAATTACACCCGCACTAATGACGATCGCTCGATCGAGAATCGGTCGATTACGGAGCAAATTAGGATCGTTAGGCGGAATATCGCTGTCAGGATCGTCATCGGGAAAACCGACAAAACCACCTAGAGGCAATGCGCGCAGCGCATACTCAGTCTGTTGACCTTGGTATTTTAAGACGATCGGTCCAAACCCGATCGAAAATTTGTTGGCATAAATTCCCTGTAACCTCGCTGCCAAAAAGTGCCCCAGTTCGTGGACAAAAATTAATAATGCTAAAACGCCGATCGCTGCCAATGTTGACATAAGTTCCCTTATTGCTTGACCTACTATTCCTATTTTAATCTGGAATCGTGGCAACCACCGTAAGAGAGATTTTTGAGGGGATCGTACTCCCTGCGATCTAAGCGATCGTGTTTAGTTACATTTTTGGCGCGTTGGGCTATTTTAGCCTGTGCGAGTCGTTTAGCTGAAATCAGCCCTGTACAAGGGTTTGAAGGTTAGCTAGCATAGTTCCTCCCAGGAGCTGTGACAACTTGATGTTGATGAAGGTGAATA
>JBJOOY010000510.1:0-7501 GCA_046051065.1 Cyanobacteriota bacterium | reverse complement strand
ATAGTGGCAGTTCAGCCAGTTTAACCACACTATTTTCATCAAGACTGAGGCTGGCAATTTGATGCAGATCGCGCTGTTTAGGTAAATACGTTTCAGGATGCTCCGGCAGTGGCAACTTGCCCAACTGATACTTGACAATCACTTCCCAGACTGAAACAGCACTCAAGTAGATTTCGTTGTCTGGCTCACGAATCGCATCCCGAACATCTGTTGATAACTGGGTATCGCCACTGATGAACCATAGAAAGATGTGCGTATCTAACAGAATCCTCATTTGCCCTCGAATGCGCTGAGAAGATCTTCCGGCAAAGGAGCATCGAAATCATCTGGCACAGTAAACTCGCCTGCACACAAACCGAATGGTCGTAGCTGTTTACCGCTCGATGAGATCGGTCTCAGTTCGGCGATCGCTTTATCTGCTTGAACAATCACAATGGTTTCACCTGCCTCCACTTGCCGCAGATACTTTGAAGGATCGCGCTGAATTTCATCAACCGTCACATTTAGCATAAAAAAGCCTCAGTATAATCCCCTTCCTGATTTAATTGTAAATGATGTGTTGGATGTTCCCAGCTAGGATGTCTCTTGAATCCCAAATTTACTCGATCGATCGGCATAATTTCACTGACGATCGAGATAGCCAAGGAGGTAGTTTATATTCAATTATCTGGGTGAAGATCGTGGGAATTAATCTGAGATGCAGGTTTAACCGATCGATGAGTAATAGTAACGGCTCGCGCCTCACCGGACGGAATTGCGCTTCGCATAATAAATAATGATAGCGTTAGTCTCCGTTCCGTGTGCAGGCGCTTGTTATGCTTCATTCCGATCGTGTTCAACTAGCGAGAAGGGGAACTCTGAATAGCTATGGAATACGGTTGATTCATCGCATATTGGAGATGTTGTTGACTCTGGCTGAAATTTGAGAAGCTTCATCCCTGCCGCTTTGGCAGCCTGAAAACCGGGACGACTATCTTCTACGACTAGACAATTTTGCGGATCAATTCCCATTTGTTTGGCAGCATGAATAAATAAACTAGGATCTGGCTTCCACATGCCAATTTCATAAGAGCTAAAAATTCGACCTTGAAAGTATTGAATGAGATTCGTATGCGTCAGGCTCAACTCGATTTTCTCGATTGGACCACTTGATGCAACACAAATAGGAACTTTCAATTTTTTTAATACCTTCTCTACACCTACAAATGCCTGAAGATCGAGCCGGAAAGCTTCAGAAATTCTATTGCGAAGTATTGCGATAAAACCTTCTGGCAATGGTTTGCCAAGATCGGATTCTAGCTCGGATAGGCAATCAGCCATTTTACAGCCAGTAAATCTGGCAATGCATTCTTCTGTTGATAAATCTAACCCCAACTCAAACATACTTTCTGAAAGTACACGATTTCCAATGAATTCGCTATCAACTAGCGTTCCATCACAGTCAAAAATTACTGCTTTACAGATAGGCATCAGAATTTGAGAGATAACTATAATATCATGCGCTAGCGACGGAACATTGGCAATGGGTTGAGGGGATGCCGAAGAAACCAATAACTTCCCAACTGAACAAGACGCTTCTGGAAACCACTGTTTGGGAACTCTGACTTTAACCGACCTATCAACTCTTTGGAGATACCCATAGGGATAATGCCCAGAGAGAAGTCTGCAATGTCTGCCCGACGAAACGGTTCTACAAGCGGAAATACCGAGTCTACACATGAGCGTACACGGTGATGCATTTCGATCATCTCGGAGACTTCAGCAACCCAAGCCTCTTTTCCTCTTTCTGCCAGATACCCAGCGGCTAATATTTCGGAGGAAGGGAGATAGTCGAATGTTCCTTCCGTCCATATGCCGATGTCGTGAAAACACGCTGCAATCTGAATCTTCTCTTTGTCGATCGCGCTAAATTCACCAAGCAAGTAACAAAGGTTGATGACGCGATAGACGTGATTTCTATACGCCTCGAAATCTCCGCCGATGAAGCTCTTGAAAACACCAAAAATGTCTTCGACCAACTGAAGATTACGTTCTATTTTCATCGAGGCACTCCTACTTCCATAGCGCATAACTATTATTAGGCAGAAACTTTCGACCGATCACCCTATTTAAGGTGGATCTACTGAATTTGTCAATCTCTGAATTACATCGTACAAAATCCACCTAATGCTGCAAAAAAGACGATCAAATCAACATTTACCTGAAATAACACACCTAAATTGTTGAAGTAGGCTGAATACATCCAAAATTATGGACTAAAAAGTGAGGATCGATCGAATCGATTCACCGCGATGCATCGCATCAAAAGCATCATTTACTCGATCGATCGGCATAATTTCACTCACCAAGTCATCGATATTAATTTTCCCATTCATATACCAATCGAAAATTTTGGGCACATCTGTCAGCCCTTTAGCACCGCCGAAAGCCGTTCCTTTCCAGACTCTACCTGTAACTAATTGAAAGGGTCTAGTGGAGATTTCTTGCCCTGCTCCGGCGACACCGACGATCGTACTTACTCCCCAACCTTTGTGACAACATTCTAGGGCTTGACGCATTAGCTTGACATTCCCGACACACTCAAAACTATAGTCAGCACCGCCTTTAGTTAGATCTACCAAATAGGGGACGAGATCGCCTGCTACCTCTTGAGGATTGACAAAGTGAGTCATCCCAAATTTCTCAGCGAGCGGGCGTTTAGCTGGATTGATATCTACCCCGATAATCATATTTGCCCCAACCATCCGTGCAGCTTGAATCACATTCAGCCCCACTCCGCCTAAGCCGAATACCACCACATTTGCCCCTGGTTCGACTTTAGCCGTATTAATGACTGCGCCGATACCTGTGGTCACGCCACAGCCAATCAGACACACTTTTTCAAATGGGGCATCGGGGCGAATTTTTGCCAGCGCGATTTCTGGGACGACGGTATAGTTGGCAAATGTCGAAGTCCCCATGTAGTGGTGCAACATTTTGCCTTCATGGGAAAAGCGGCTACTCCCATCGGGCATTACGCCGCGTCCTTGGGTGAGGCGAATTGCTTGACAGAGATTGGTTTTGCCGCTGAGACAATAGTCGCAATTACGACATTCTGGCACATATAGCGGAATCACTCGATCGCCAGGTGTGAGGCTCGTCACCCCCGCTCCAACTTCGACGACTACTCCGGCACCCTCATGCCCTAATATGGCCGGGAATAATCCTTCTGGGTCGGCTCCAGACAGAGTATAAGCATCGGTATGACAGACTCCAGTGGCTTTGATTTCGACTAATACTTCTCCCGCTTGGGGCGGTGCGAGATCGACTGTAGTAATTTCTAAGGGTTTACCTGCTTGGAAGGCTACAGCGGCTTTAACTTGCATAAGAGCTAGTGGATAGGGAACTAGGGTGTTTGAGTCAGGCACAAGGACATAGTACCTGAAAATATACCAAAGTTACCTTATATTCAGTTGCTTGGCTACAGCTATTGCTCTGCCACTTGAAGATTATTTGCTACGTTGGGGTGTGTATCGAACACAGAGGCACACTGAGTTTACACTAAGGTTACACAGAGGTCTAAATTATCGATAAGTATTGCGATCGAGTGGATCATGTATCGCTGTTTTTGAGTGCTCGACCGAGACGCATTAATCCTTGCGAACAGTCGAATCGATCGAGATGAATTTCAATGAAGGAGACGGATTTAGTATTAGCTTTAGCTTTAACTAGGGCTATTTCTAATTCACCTTCTGTCCGCACTTCACAACTCCAACTTTCTCCAAAAACTTGTGGCATTTGATGATATTTCCACGGTTGGAGGTCGTTATAAGCACCATCTTGAATAACGCGCTCGATCGTATAACCATCGTTATTAATCAGGAAAATAATCGGGTTGAGTTTATGTCTAATAATTGTAGACAATTCCTGTGCAGTCATTTGAAATGCACCATCGCCAACAAACACGATCGGACGATTGTTTGGTTCTGCCATTGCTGCACCTAAACAAGCAGGAATCGAATAACCGATCGATAGGTAGAAGGCTTGTCCGATAAAATTTGTTTTTTCCCGCATTAATAAATCCATCGTCGCAACGATCGCATCTCCAGTATCGGCAATGACAATCGAATCATCTTCGATGAAATGATTGACGCGCTCGTAGAAACGAATATTCGTCAGTTTTTCTGCTGGTCGGGAAATGAAAGGTCGATCTAGTGAATAGGAACTCGGTTTGATATCTAAGGTTGCGGCTTCTTTGTGTTCGAGATGACCGATCAAACCATCGATAAAATCTCCTAGATAAACAGGTTGATAAAAATGATATTTAATTTTTACTTTCTCGGAGTTAGCATTAATTAACTTGCGATTGTCTAACTTGGCGGTATTTCCACCTAGATTCATGTCCGACATAATCGCACCAAGGCACAAAATACAATCGGAATTCTCGATTCGATCGCGGATATATTCGCGACTCAAACCACCCATATAATTGCCGATAAATTGTGGATGCATTTCGGAAATACAAGATTTCCCTAACATCGTTGTCGCGATCGGATAACCAGTTATTTCCAGTAGTTTCAATAACTTATCTTCGAGATCGAAGCGATTGAATTCTACACCCGCGAGAATTACCGGACTTTGAGCTTTATTTAGTAGCTCCGCCGCTTCAGCTACAGCTTCTTGTAATGCATCTGGATTAGTTAATTTAGCTGCTACAACTGGATGAGCTTCTGGCAAAATACAGGGTTGATTGACCAAATCGACGGGAATTTCAATATAGACTGGTCGTTTATGATGGAGACAAGCCGCTAATGTTCGATCGATTTGATTGGCTGCTTGACTGGCATCAGAAAGCATCACCGCTGCAACTGTCGCCTTTTCCATAATCGAAAACTGGAGATTATAATCCCCAGTGGTGTGATGCAGCAACAAATGATCCTGTCTCATCGAACTATTTGGCGCACCACTAATAACTACGAGTGGTACTCTTTCTGCATAAGCACCAACCACCGCATTAACCAAGCTAAATCCGCCGACACCATAGGTGACGCACACTGCACCAATCCCCCGCAACCGTGCATAGGCATCGGCTGCATAGCCAGCATTAAGTTCGTTACAGTTACACACTAACTCGATCGGTGTTGCGCTCAAAACATCCATTAAATCGAGCACATAGTCGCCAGGTACCCCAAAGATTCGATCGACACCCAAGCTTTCTAACTGCTGGAATAAATAGTCACCAACTGTAATCATCAGATCTCTCCTAAATTGGTTCCAACAGGTGACGACATCACCTGGCAATCTTGATTTAATACTTCTTATCGTAACGGCTAAAAGTTTCAAAGTTAGTGCTTAAACAGACAAACTATATATTTTCATAACAATTAGTATAAATATGGCCTCTTTTATCCATCTAACTAATAGTTCGCGATCGAGTTGTGACCGAATTCGATTAATCTCACCTGTTGCGAAATTGCCACCACAATGGCGTTAATCACAGCCAAAGCGGAACATAATTAGATGATTCGTGGTTGCTCAACCGAATTTATCGACTTGAAAATTAACCTGTCGATCGAAAGAATTAAGCTCATCAGAAAATAGTGGGGAGTTGGGAAACCGAGTCGATCGGTTGTTGTCTGGGACGTGCAACCCCTTATAATAAAAAGAGCGATCGATGCTAAACGCCGATGTTCTGCTAGCTGCGGGGATCGTTGGCGAAGCCTACCGGAGGTAATCGTTAGCACTAATCCTTCATTTGAAGATCGCGCTCCATCAGGATGACGTAACTATCGCAACAATAGACTATGGCACAACTCGAAACCAGAACCGAACCGATGGTGCTAAACATGGGGCCGCACCACCCATCAATGCACGGAGTCTTGCGGCTGATTGTCACCCTTGACGGTGAAGATGTCGTAGATTGCGAACCCGTAATTGGCTATCTCCATCGCGGCATGGAAAAAATTGCCGAAAACCGTACCAACATCATGTTTGTACCCTACGTCAGCCGCTGGGACTACGCAGCGGGGATGTTTAATGAAGCGATTACAGTTAATGCTGTCGAAAAATTAGCCAATATTCCCATTCCCAAACGTGCTAGTTACATTCGCGTCCTGATGTTGGAACTTAATCGGATTGCCAACCATCTGCTGTGGTTAGGCCCATTTATGGCAGATGTCGGCGCACAAACTCCCTTCTTCTACATTTTCCGCGAACGGGAAATGATTTACGATCTGTGGGAAGCTGCTACTGGCTATCGGATGGTGAATAATAACTATTTCCGCATCGGTGGTGTAGCGGTAGATTTGCCCTATGGTTGGATCGATAAATGTGCTGATTTCTGCGATTATTTCGAGCCTAAAGTCGATGAGTACGAGAAACTGATTACCAATAATCCGATTTTCCGCCGTCGCGTTGAAGGTGTGGGGACGATTAGCCGCGATGAAGCGATTAATTGGGGTCTATCTGGCCCAATGTTGCGCGGTTCTGGGGTGAAGTGGGATCTGCGAAAGGTAGACCACTATGAATGTTATGACGACTTTGATTGGGATATCCACTATGAGACGGCTGGTGACTGTATGGCCAGATATTTAGTGCGGATTCGCGAGATGCGCGAGTCTGTGAAGATTCTGCGTCAAGCGATGGCTGGTTTGCCTGGTGGTGCGTACGAAAGTCTCGAAGCGAAACGGATTGCTGCTGGGCCGAAATCTGAATGGGATGCGATCGATTATCAATATATTGCTAAAAAGGTCGCACCGACATTTAAGATTCCTAAAGGCGAAAATTACGTCCGCGTCGAAAGTGGTAAAGGCGAATTGGGCATCTTCATCATCGGTGAGGATAATGTCTTCCCGTGGCGGTGGAAGATTCGTGCTGCTGACTTTAATAATCTCCAAATTTTACCGCACTTATTACGTGGGGTGAAGGTGGCAGATATCGTGACGATTTTGGGTAGTGTAGATATTATCATGGGTTCTGTCGATCGATAGTTAATCTCTGCTCGATCGAGATTGGGGGATAATTCCCCCTTGTTTCGAGTCTCAATCGCGCTTGTTTTTGTAATGTTTCTACATAGATCGATCGAGAATTAAAGCTTGCTACTACGTAAATACACAACAACTTAGATTTATTTTTAACATCGACTTGTCATTTGGCTGTCAGTAATTAGAGGTTAGTTTTATATCAAATATGATGCCTAGTAAGCGTTAGAGCTTAATGTATCGATCTAGATAAACTCGATCGCGGCGATCTGATTGCGCTAAGTGACCGATCTCCGATCTGACTTAGATTAGCTTCAATAGAAACAAATCCAGGGATCGTAATTATGGAAATAATCAAAGCTCAAAACGTCAAGAAAATTAGCAAGACTTCCTATTTTAAGTCCCTGACCAAAGTTATTTATTACCCCCACTGTCATTTTGTCAAGATCGAATCTTTTGAATTCGATCGAAATATCGTCAATACTGGAGTTGTGGTAGTAGAAATAGTAGATCTACATGCTAGAGTGCCAGCCAAGCCCATG
>JBJOOY010000509.1:0-3148 GCA_046051065.1 Cyanobacteriota bacterium | reverse complement strand
TCGGCGGCATGCACAGCTTCATCATAATTACCTTTTTGATAGCTCGCTTCTGCTAATTGTAAAATTGTTAACGACCATTGTTGGATGTTGCTATCAACATAGCCGCGAGTAGGATCGTTTGGCGCGATATCCTTGACTAGACCGATCGCTGAAGTTAAATCTGGTAATGTTTGCTTGCTGGCTGCTAATTGTCCGCAATACACTCGCAAGGATGCTGATGACATGGGGACGAAGATTTCGGGACAATTAGGTACTGCTCGCGGATTTAATAATAGCCCCAGGGATAAATAAACTAACCCACCAGAAACACCAAGGGTAACAATCGCCCAGAAGACCCAGCTTCGGATGAACGACAGTTGCAACCATGAAGGCATCTGGTTCACTAATTGTTTAGTGACATGGTTTGCGTGTTCAAAATCAAAGCGGGAGTTTGGTTTTGTCAAAACTAAGAATCCTCAAACTGCTACTTTACGTGGGGACTATTGTGGTTTTTTCGGCCTGATTGTCAAGCTGAAAAAAGATTAATCATCTTTAATTATACCGTGAGGTTGGCATTACGGAAGTTAGCAAAATCGTCAGCACGATTACTATCTATGGACGGTAAGCCATTTGGTGTGCGATCAAATCACTTGGATCGATCGATTTGCGCTCACACTCAACTAGGGCGGTTACTAGTTGCTCTAACTGCGATTTTTGATGTGTTGCCATCAGCGACAATCTAATTCTACTCGTAGGTACGGTCGGCGGACGGATAGCGGGAGCGAAAATACCTGCTTGTTGGAGTTTTTTACCGATCGATAGTGCCGTTTGGGCATCAGCTAATTCGAGACAAACGATTTGTGAGGCTGAGGGAATTAGGTGCAGATGTGGGAGTCGCTCGGTGAGATGTTGTTTGAAAAATGCGACGTTTTGCCAGAGTTGCTGGCGGAGTTGGGGGGTAGTGGCGATAATGTCGATCGCCGCAATTGCGGCGGCTGTATCTGCGGGGGATAAACCTGTGGTGTAAATCCAACTAGCACAACGATTGCGGAGGAATTCGATCGTCTGAGCCGTTCCCGCAACAAAGCCCCCCAAACTACCGATCGCTTTACTTAGTGTACCCATTTCAATCAGTGGTTGTCCGCGATAACCATAATGTTCGACAATTCCCGCCCCCGTCACGCCAAAGATGCCTGTAGCGTGGGCTTCATCAACTAAAAGCATGGCTTGATGTGCGTTCGCCAGCTTGAAGATTTCTGGTAAGGGACAAATATCTCCATCCATACTAAAAATGGTATCGGTGACAATCAGACAGCGACGATAGTTTGCCCGCTGTAACTGTAAGTGTTGCTGGAGATCGATCGCATTGGCATGTTTGTATTCAATCATTGTTGCCCCACTCAGCCGCGCACCATTTTTTAGACTAGAGTGGTTCGATCGATCGCTCAGGATCAGGTCTTTTTTGCCCACTAGTGCCGCGATCGTGCCTAAATTAGCTAAGTACCCCGAACTAAAAACTAAGGCGGCTTCAGTCCCCTTCAATGTCGCGATCGCGCATTCTAAATCTTGATGGAGCTGCTTGTGTCCGCTAGTTAACCGCGAACCTGTTGCCCCAGCCCCAAATTGCTGAGTCGCCGCCACTGCTGCCTGAATTACCCGATCGTCACCAGCTAAACCAAGATAATCATTACTACCAAAATTCAGTAAAGTTTGCCCATCGATCGTCACCTGAGTACCTGGCAAACTAGTAATTACTTGAGTCGATCGAGACCAATTAGCCCGCTCGATCGTTACTAGTGCTCGATCGATCCAATCATAGGGATTTGCTGCCATTAATTTCGTAACACTCGATCGACTAGTATATTAAGAATAACATTAACTAAATTTAATCCATGGCTCAAATTCAGTTTTCTGAAGGCATCAACGAACCAGTAATACCGGAAATCGGCCTCACTAAATCTAAAACCGGAGAACAAGGCAAAGCATCGTTTTACTTTGAGAAACCTGCGATCTTAGGTAACGAAGTCAATGCAGATATCACTGGGATGTATATGATCGACGAAGAAGGTCAGATCGTTACCCGCGAAGTTAAAGCGAAATTTGTCAATGGTAAACCAGAAGCATTAGAAGTGATCTATATCATGAATTCCACTGTTGAGTGGGATCGGTTTTTGCGATTTATGGATCGTTACTCGGCCGCAAATGGGTTAGGCTTAGAAAAAGCTGAGTAGTTGTTTATGTCCGATCGTTCGCACCAACCTCATCCAGACGATCGTCAAATTGTCGTTAATTGTGCGGTAATCACCGTCAGTGATACTCGCACACCCACCACCGATACTAGTGGTGGGTTAATTCACCAATTGTTACAAGCGGCGGGACACAAAATTGGTAAGTACCAAATTATCCCTGACGAACCCACCCAAATTCTTAACGAATTAGATTTATCTGCGAGGATTCAGCCTCCACTCCAAGCGATCGTGTTTAATGGGGGAACGGGAATTTCTCCCCGCGATACAACCTACGACGCGATCGCGAGTTCTCTAACTAAGACATTACCTGGATTTGGTGAAGTTTTTCGCTTCCTCAGTTACCAAGAAATCGGTTCTCGATCGATCGCTTCCCGCGCCATTGCTGGCACCTACAAACAGCTTCTAGTCTTCTCGCTACCTGGTTCTTGCGGTGCTGTTCGACTAGCGATGGAAAAACTCATCCTGCCAGAACTAGTTCATTTAGTCACTCAAATGAATAAACAGAGCAAACATTTCAATAAAAGTTGATGATAGACACATTGACAGCTACTCCGCCCCAGATCTTGGCTGGATTTCATGCCCTATCAGAACCGTTAAGGATTAAAACGATCGAGTATCTTCGGCAACGCGAACTCTGCGTGTGCGAACTCTGCGAACTGCTGGATCTCAATCAATCCAAACTATCATTCCATCTCAAGGTACTTAAAACTGCCGAACTAGTTCACACCCGCCAAGAAGGACGATGGATTTATTATCGGCTCAATATCGCTCAGTTTATGGTGTTAGAGCAATACCTGTCTGAATATCGTCGATTTTCTCCAATTCTGCCCGCTCGCTCGTGTGAGGATTAATACATCAATTTTTGTTGAAACGATCTAAGATGGACACAGCCAGCGATCAATCTGAGATCTAAATGCTGT
>JBJOOY010000508.1:0-5459 GCA_046051065.1 Cyanobacteriota bacterium | reverse complement strand
TACATACTAATATACCACAAGATCTAGTTTTCGTGAATCGTTGCTTTGGCAGGTTGGGAAGGGAAATGAACTATCACCCTGCCCACTCTTTACACAACAATTCTGCCTGTTGAATGACGGTTTGAGTAGCTTTCTCTTGTTTGTCTGGGGGATAACCATACTTCTTGAGTAACCGCTTGACTGCAACCCGCAGCTTTGCCCTGATGCTCTCTTTGTGCGTACAGTCGATCGTGAGGTATACTCGTTTACCAGCAAGATTTAGAGGTGGGTAAGCTACCCATTCAGATTGCGATCGTTACCTAACGTTAGGTAACATCATTTTCAAGCGGCAATCGTAATCGTAATACATTCTTGCTTGATGTCATAATATTTTGCTAGAGCCGCCTTCGCATCTGAAATTGACAGAGACGTTGGTTGAAGTTCAACTTGGAGCTGCTTGGCTACTGGTTTAAACTCTAGAGCTGAAGGATCGATATTGAAATCCTTTAAATGACAGTATTTCACAGGATTTCTGAACGCAAAATCGATACTGGGAATTTTGACAATAGCTACCTCTGAAACGTTGATTCTGTAAAGGTCTTCACCTTTTCCATTAGCTCCATCGGGAACTACCCCAGAGACTTTGCCAATCAGAAAGCCCGTTCTACGATTACTACCGATCGAACTTACACAAAGAAGAAACTGACAACATTTAGCCCTGTCAGGATTCAGGTGCCATCTATAGTCCCCTCCCTGTGCCAAGATGTCTTCGAGGGTATTCTGAGTAAATGTTGCGATCGTGCTATCCATTGCGTGATTCATGATACTTTTATTGTACTTTAACGTTACTTTTTGGTTAACTATCATGAATATAACCCCAATAAAACTCTTATGACATCAGTAGTTATACTCAAGTATCATCAAAGTATAAGCAAAGTACTTTGTGTGTAAGATACAGCTCTAAATCGATTGTTAAAGCGATCGAAAGCTCGACATCTGTGATATATAATTTGTTAACCGCGAATGTTACCTAACGTTAGGTAACACTCAATCGCTTTTTAGCATCTTACCGATTTTATGTCTCAAATTAGGATTGCTGTCCTGGCTAATGCTGGTGGGGTGGGCAAAACTACTCTAGTGAGCAATCTTGCTTATATCCTCAGTCAGCACCAAGTATCGGTCGCCGCGATCGATCTCGACCCCCAACGCTCTTTAGATACCTTCTGCGGTGTGCCAGAAGTCTCCCCAGAACAAAGTACTGTGGGCTTATTGAGCGAAAACTTTAGCACTTGGAATTTGACCCAACCTTGGGAAATTGACAACATCGCGCTGTGTCAGTCGCACCCTCAACTCTCTAAAACAGCCCAAGAGATCGTCACCAGAAAGCGGGGCGAGTACATTCTCGCCGATCGATTGGATGACTATCCGCTGCCCCATCAAGTCGTGCTGTTCGATTGTCCGGCGACCTTTGGTACCCTGTGTGAAAATGCGATCGCGGCGGCAACTCACCTACTCATCCCCTTGCAATTAGAAGCTAAGGCAGTTGCAGGACTAAACGATCTCGTCGAGAAAGTCATCGATTTGAGTAAGGCTCTCAAATTAAAACCGCGTCCGCCAATTATGGGGATAGTACCCAGCCTCTACAACAAGGATTTAGCGATTCATCGACAGTATGCAGAGGAATTACCAGAAATTGCTCAGATGCTAGGGACGAAGGCATATCCCACGATCCGGTTGAGTACGGAATTTAAAAATGCTTGTGCCTTTGGGCTACCACTGAGAAAGTATCGTCCCGGACATCCAGCTAATGGCGATTTCACCGAACTTACCAACGACATCATCCAATTAGTGAAAGTAAGCAGTAATTAATGACTAATTCAACAACCAAGCAACGCGGCAAGCTACCATCGATGGCGAGTAAATTAGGTAGTGCTATTAACGTTAATCAACAAGAAAAGATTGTCGAATTAGAGGCTCAAGTAGAGGAGCTAAAAACTCAAAGTGTGGGTTCCACCGACGGCTCAACCGTGGTTGAAATTTCTGTTGACGATATTTCTCCAGGTCAAAACCCACGGAATATTCTCAGTGCTGAGAGCATTCAATCGATCGCCAATCATATCGAACGGAACGGACAAGACATCGCGATTTCAATTTTCCCCAATCCGACTGGCTTTCCTAAATATCTCATTGAAGACGGCAAACGGCGGTGGCATGGGGTTAAATATTTGGGTCGGACGATGATTAAAGCGATGATCGTTGCCGCACCCCGCGACCCAATTTTGTCGGCATTGACCACTTTTACCCATCATGAAGATTTGCACCCTTTAGATTTTGCAGAGACATTAATGACGGCGATCTGTAGGGCTACTGGACTAGAATCCGAGCGAGTTCTCAAAATTCTCGCGCGGGTAGTCGTGCGGTTGAGTCGTCAGAATCAAATTAGCGAACTCAATCAATTAGCCAATGCTAATACCCTCGATCAGATGCAGGGATTGGAAACACTCGGCATCACCGATATCGAAGAACGTGCGGTCATTTCCTTTCTGCTCAAAGAAGGACTCAAACCCAGTAGCGTTCGCAGTAACCTCTTCTCGATGCTGTCACTGCCAGCAGATTTGACTGCGGCGATTCACCAGCATGGGATTAATAGTAATGTTGCTTTAGCACTTACCGGAATTTCTGCCAAAAACCTCAATGCTGATGATTCGATCGCTAACAAAGAGCGCAAGAAAGCAATCCAGAAAGTAATCGATGGTAACTTGTCCTTGAGAGAAACCCGTAGCTTGGTCGATCTGGTTAAGACGAAGTACAAAGAGCCTAGTACGCCGCAGAATTCTGAAGTAGAACGAGTCAAAGGTGAAATCGGACAGCTAGTGGAGAATATTATCGATCGAGCCACAATCGAGGAACTCAACGCAATTCGTCAATTTTTGGCTCAAAAATTCCATCAGCTCAAGACGATCGATGTTACCTAACGTTAGGTAACACTAAATTCACCTAATTTATGGCAACCAGAAAAGGATCTCTCAAGCTGATCGATGTGCCAATTGATGTCTTAGATCGACTCAATTCCGGTGTAATTGAAACCGTCAACCTAGCCGAGTGTTTGGCGGTTGATTTCGCAACTTTAATGGCACAGGTTGTCCCAGAATTGGCAACTGTCGTCATAAATCAGATCCAACCATCCGATGGAATTACCAAGCGAATGGCGACTGCTGGGAAACTGCTGTTTGAACATTTGGGTGCGGAGGGTGTTCGCGATCTTGCGGCTCATCCTTCGGATACTGTCCGTGGTTGGGCAGCCTATCTACTGGCGGCAATCCCCGATCGATCCCTGGAGCAACGATTAAGCTCGATTCGATCGCTTGCCGATGACAACCATTTTGGGGTGAGGGAATGGTCTTGGTTAGCGGTGCGTCCTTATGTTGCCGCTCAAATTGATGAAGCGATTCCGCTATTGATGCCCTGGGTTAGCGATAATTCTCCAAATATTCGGCGGTTTGCGATCGAGGTGACTCGACCCCGTGGGGTGTGGTGCGCTCATCTTCCCAAACTGAAGAAGAATCCTGAGCTTGGGATACATTTGCTAGAACCAGTCCGTGCGGATGAATCACGTTATGTCCGAGATTCCGCTAGTAATTGGCTTAATGATGCTGCCAAATCTCAACCAGAATGGGTACAAATGGTCTGCGATCGATGGCAATTGGAGAGCAATGTACTAGAGACGAGAAAGCTCTGCACTAGGGCACTACGGAGTGTTAAAACATAGATGTCAACCAATCCTCTTCAGCGGCTCGAACCAGCCGACAATCCATTGCTTGCACTCATCTTCGAGCATGTCGATGATTCGATGCTGTTAGAAATCGCCCAAGCAGATTATGGCGAGGATGTAGAGATTCATCTCGCGGCATTGGATCAGATTAGAGCAAACAATATCCCATTCCCGATCCAATGGCATCCTGGAGAGGTGCTCGAACTGACTCGTTGGACAGAATGGGATAATCTGAATCCACCAGATGGAGCGATCTCCAAACGCAATCATTGGATGCGGCTGTTTGCCTGTACGGTGCTAATTTGGGCTTCGCTCGAACCTGAAAATTATGAATACAATGGCGAATATTGGAACCATATCGATGGAGAAGATTCGACAATTATTCAGTTTCTCGATAGTGCCCTGAATCTTGGCGAGGAGACATCATTGGCGGCCCTACAGTTTTTGGGTTGGCGAATGCAATGTCAAATGCAAAGGGCATTGCTAGATGAAGATTTTGGGAATTGTCCTTGCTATGCGGTGGCGATGTTGTTGCTATGGGTGTCGCTCCTTGGCGGAGCCTCGTCCCCAGAGTATCGCGATCCCGAACTGGTGGATTTTCTAATTTCTGTTGCGCGTTGCAATGAGAATTTTCCAATCTCCAGGGAGATCCGTGAGTGTCAACTCTCACAGAAATGGCGGGATACGATCGAGAGAATATTACTCGCTCCAACAGCAAAAGATTACGCCCGATTGAATCCAGAACTTCAGAATTTTGGGATGGAGCTAATAGGTGTTGATAGTCCAAACTAATGATAGGCAAATCGCCCAATTTGCAAATATTCTTTGAGGCTCGATTACCAGAAATAGCAATAAGATTGGTAATATTAATTCGATCGCCTTTGAAATGCTACTTTGCGATCGTCTTGCAAGAGTTTGTCCATCCTGCAAAAATTTAATCACGCTTGTAACTGCTGATATAATAAGCTAAAATTTTCGATCATCTAATGATATCTTCACTCAGCCTCAAAAAAACGCCAGTTGTATTAAACCGCTTTTTCGTTAAGCAATTAGCTGAGTCCGATCTTACAGTTAAAGAGTATATTTGTAGCTTCACACAACATCCCGACCAAGGACAAGAGCAGAAAGCAATCGCAGGTATCTGTTATAAGCTTGGAGTACCTGCAATTAGACTAGGAAATAAAATCATTACGAAAGAGTCTATAAGTTCAGCGCGATTGCAGGGTGACGGTTGGGAAGTAAAATTTCTGGGCACAAGAGTATTCGATTGTAATAATCCTGCCGAATGTAAAGGAATCGAGCAGATAGAAAGAAAAATATTGGAACAGAGATTAAAGCAGAAATGGGATAAAACGGCGATTGAAAAAGCGTCTGAAGGTGGATTGATTTGGTGGATTACCGGAGAAGCCGGAATAGAAAAATTTGGCACAGGTTGGGAAATTCATAGAGGAAGAAGAATAGATGTCAGTATCGATAGTGGTAGTAATCTCTATCTAGAAATCGATCTATATCATCGTTTTTATACTCCTTGGACACTTCATGAATGGCAGGACGAATATCCAGAAGTTCCAATTAGTTATGTTCGGAACCTGAAGGGGTGACAAGCAACGATCGAATGCAAGCCCAGTAAAGATCGAGAGGAATGTCAGGTGTGTGAAAGAGAAAGCAAGAGCGTACAGTTGTATTAAAATGAGGGGATGAGATAATA
>JBJOOY010000507.1:0-4134 GCA_046051065.1 Cyanobacteriota bacterium | reverse complement strand
CGATGGGCACAAAATATTTGGGGTGTGGAATGCCGAGGCTAACGATGGTGTGAAGGTAATTCCCCTCGACAACGGCGGATATCAACTCCAAGGTAGCAAAACATTTTGTTCTGGTTGTGGCTATGTCGATCGGCCATTTGTGAATGGTACCCTGCCTGGTGGCGCGTGGCAAATGTGTATCGTGCCGATGGAACGGGCAAACACAGTGAGCGATCCAGAATGGTGGCAACCGCCTGGGATGCGCGCGACAGCCAGCTATAAGGTTGATTTCAGCGATGTCGAACTCGATGCAGATGCCATCATCGGCGAACCAGAAGACTATAATCGCCAGCCCTGGCTGACAGGTGGCTCGATTCGATTTGCGGCGGTGCAATTGGGCGGAGCCGAGGCATTATTCGATGCAACTCGTCATTAACTCCACAGTCTCAACCGCACCAACGATCCTCATCAAACTGCCAGAATCGGCAAGATGGCGATCGCGATCGAAAGTGGCAATCTCTGGCTGAAGGGAGCAGCCGAAATGCTCGCTAGCTATGCACCGACCTTTGGCGGTAGCAATCGCCAGCAACATCCTAACTGCGAATGCTTATTAGCCTATATCAACATGGCACGCACGGCGATCGAGCAAATTTGTATGGACACAATTCAACTGTGCGAACGTTCCGTCGGTACGCGCGGCTTAATGCCCCCTTATCCGATGGAACGCATCATTCGCGATTTGAGCCTGTACCTGCGCCAGCCTGGTTTTGACACCTCCCGCCAATCCGCCGGAACATACGCTCTGTCCAATCCTCAACAGCGATCTCTGACTTGGCATGAATACTACTTCCACCCCGCCTTCGCCCCTCGCCCAGCCCCAAACCCTACCACTACTCCACATTTCCGCAATTGTCACTGAGCGAGTCTTAGTCGTAGCTCCCCATCCCGATGATGAGACGTTAGGCTGTGCTGGCGCGATCGCCTTATTAGCAGCGCAAGGCTGCAACGTGTGGGTGTTAGTCGTCAGCGATGGTACCCAGTCTCACCCGAATTCCCGTCAATATCCCGCCCCAATTTTACAGCAACTCCGAGCTGCTGAAACCCAGTCGGCGATGGCTAAATTAGGCGTAACTAGCGATCGAATTACCTTCATGGAATTGCCCGACGGAGCGATACCGACACCAGGAACGATCGATTTTAACGCAGTAGTCGATCGATTCATCAATTATCTCACTGCCGTAAATCCCCAAACCATTTTCGCACCTTGTCGCACCGACCCCCACCCCGATCATCGCGCCACTTGGCAGATCCTTCACGCCGCACTAGCACAAGCGCAACTTACCCCCAGATCGATCGAGTATCCAATCTGGGACTGGGATCCCCTCCAACGTAGTTCGACTAACTCAACCGAAATCCAAGCGTGGCGACTAGATATTTCCCAAGTTGTGGAACTCAAGCAACAAGCAATTGCCGCTTATCGATCGCAAACTACAGACTTAATATACGACGATCCCACCGGATTCCGTCTCACCCCCGAACTGCTCGCCAACTTCGCCCACCCTTGGGAAATCTACCTTGGCTAGTGGCTAACTGTTCCCTATCACTTATCCCATGAAATCCCTTCCCGCCAGCTATTTTGATGCCCTCTATCAAACCGATCCAGATCCGTGGAAATTTGCCACTAGTGAATATGAAGCCGCAAAATACGCCGCCACAATTGCTGCATTACCTCAATCTCGTTACCATTCAGCGTTAGAAATTGGCGGCTCGATTGGCATACTCACCGAAAAATTAGCCCGATTTTGCGATCGAGTGTTATCGATCGATGTCTCCCCATTGGCGCAAGCGCAAGCGATCGATCGCTGTGAGCAGCTACCGCAAGTCAGTTTTGAAATTATGAACTTTCCGCAGGAGTACCCACACCAACAGTTCGACCTAATTTTAGTCTCGGAAGTAGGTTATTATTGGTGCCTTGAAGACCTGCATCTAGCCCAGCAGCGGATGCTAGCCTCGCTCCAGCCAGGTGGAAACTTGCTGTTAGTACACTGGTTACCTCGATCGCCTGATTACCCTCTCACAGGCGACCAGGTGCATGACTCGTTTTTAGAACTTGCTCCAACCCAATTACAGCACCTGCAAGGTCAAAAAAATGACAAGTATCGGCTCGACTTATACGCCCGAGTTTAGATATAGCAATTCCTAGTTTTTATGCTCGCTGCACTGTTGATGCCGATCGGCTTAGCCAAAAATTACACACTGTGCTGTACTGCGATCACAGTGATGGCAATGGTGCTGATCGACCTGCTGATGCTAGATCGCGGCGGCGATCTCAATTTACTACCCGTGCGCTTTTCTGCCACACTCATTGGCTGTACTTTAACTGCCATTGGCACCGCAATTACCTATCCCGAACTCTGGTTACACAATCGATCGGGGAAATCTTAAATAAGTCGTAAGTCGTAACTTGACACTAGCGGCTTCTTTGAAATTTTAGGTGGGATTGGGATTTTAGTACCGCCAGTTAGTCAAGCTGCTGCGTGGGGATTGCTGTTGCTGTTTATTGCCGTCTTTCCTGCCAATATTAACATGGCCGTCAATCAAATCGATTTGCCTGGGATTCCTGATTCGTCGTTGCTACGATGGGGCAGATTGCCGTTTCAGGCGGTGTTGATTGCCTGGGCGTGGTGGTACACTTGATCGAGCAATTTAGGGCAGCAAGCATCCTTATTACCCCGTCACCTGGTCGAATATCTCAGCCAAGATTTGAATCGATCGACGCCTGAGTAAGCTCAGATTGATCGGATGTTCTATAGTAATTTATTACTATTTTTCCTGAAAAGACCAGCCCAGGTAACAGCCCATTAAATACCGTACAAACCGCTGCCATATTCACTCACAGCGACGATAGCAGGAGCGATAATAAGAATATTAGAGCATTAAAGAACGCAAATGAGAATTCAATCAGCAGTGCTGGTACATCTGGGGTATGGGAAGTACGTGCGCTCCGACCGAGTGACAGCCGTAGTACCGATCGAAGAGAATCGCGGTCCAGGTCGTCGCACTTTAATCCAAATCGAAGGGCAAGCCGAGCCAATTGTAGCATCGCGGGCGGAAGATTCGATCGTCCGGGATTTAGTCGAGGAACCGCGCGAAGTTACACAATCGCGTCAACAGCAAGAAATATTGCGCGATTTAGTCGCCGATCTTCAGCGCGTAAATAAATCAGTACGGCGATTTTCTCGGGATGAAGGCGGGCTAGATCTCGATCAATTAGAGCGTCGCATTCGCGAAGTTATTGAAGAAGAATAAGTCGATAGTCAACTTGAGATCGGTTTTAGCATAATTGCTAAAACCTGTTTTTTTAAGGAAGTTCAATTAGTCTTCGATCGCGCTCGATCTAATCCGAGTAACTCTTGAAGTTCGGCGAGTAGCTTAATCGTTACACACTCAATTTGTCGATCGGTGTTTAACTCGATCGTCCAACTAATATTAACAGTAAATAAACTTGTTTTTACTTTACCAGCTATTTGATAAATAGTTCGTTCACCTCGATCGGCTGTTAAGGTCACAGATTGAGGTAATGCTTCGATGTCGATCGCTTCAGCTTGTAGATATCGATAAATTGCCGCTCGCCCACAGATTTTTTTCTCAAAGGGTGGATGCAGACAACCAGAATCTGCAAATAGTTCGGCAACTCCTTTGAAGTCACTTTGATTTAGCCTCGTAAAGTAATCTTCAACTACGGTCTGTTGGAGATATTGAATATACATATTTTACCAACTCATCAGATCTAATTATATTTTAATTAATCCAAATAGCTTAATTTATTTAATTTATAATACTAACAATCTATCGCGATCGAGTTAAAAAATTTTGCCCTAAATAGTAGGGCGGTTACTATAAAATTCAATTGAGGAAATCACACTCGAATTTAATCACAAAATATCTACATGTAGATCTACCTTTAGTTAGGTTAGTAATCTCTCTCTAAAGTTAGTATCATCCGTTAGAGTCGGTGAATATACTGTTAAGTGTAGAGTTAGAGAATTATTGTGACAATTACTACTTCTGGCATTAACGAGCAACCGATTTCCAGCTTTAAGGCATTGTCTACAGACCAAAAACTGGCATTTCTTTGGTATGTTTACAAAGAAG
>JBJOOY010000506.1:0-2550 GCA_046051065.1 Cyanobacteriota bacterium | reverse complement strand
TGGAATGCAATCACAACATGATGTAACTCATAAAACTGTTGGCAATTCCCAGATAGTATAGCCTAAGTTACATAATTGTGAATTATAAATAATCGAGGAATTCTATGTCAGCTATTATCTTTGGCTCTATTAGTACGATCGCCGATACATCCGAACTGCAAAGGCAGGCTTTCAATCAAGCTTTTAAAGCGCATGGACTCGACTGGGATTGGTCTCAAGAAGACTATCTGCCAATGTTAGAAAAAAGCGGCGGTAAAAATCGAATTGCCAAATATGCAGATTCGATCGGGCAAACAGTTGATGCTGAGGCAATTCATCGATTAAAATCCGAATTTTTTCAAAACAGCTTAACCAAATCTCAGGTGCAGCCTCGCTCTGGCGTAGTCGAAACAATCCAAAGTGCAAAAAATCAGAGTTTAAAAATTGCTTTTGTAACAACGACTTCCCCAAAAAATATTTCGTTGCTGATGGCAGCTCTGCACCCAACCATCCAGGTTACTGATTTCGATCTGATCTTAAATGCCGATAGCGTCGATCGGCCAAAACCAGATAAAGCTGCCTACACTTTCGCGCTAGAAAAGCTGGGTGAGAGGTCGGCTGATTGTATTACAATTGAAGATAATTTAGGGGGAGTAGAATCCGCAACAGCGACGGGTTTAAATTGCATCGCCTTTCCAAATGAAAATACCGCTCATCACGACTTTAAAAAAGCCCAACATTTGGTCGATCGATTAGATTTTGATGAGCTGCAAAAGTTTCTTGCCAGCAGGTAGAGTGAGAGGTCGAGCAAGCTGTATAGAAACAAATTATGAGTAGAGAAAATATTAACTTTCGCGCACTATCACCATTTGGGATGGAGGCAAACCAGATTAAAATCACTGAAATAAATGATAAAGATCTAGTTTTTTTAAAGCATATCATTGCTAATAATGGCTTGCTCGTCTTCCGGAAGCAAGCAGTGAGTGATGCAGACTTTGTGGCTTTCCTGAGTCGATTGGGTCTGATGACTTTTACAGTGGGTGAAGCACCAGTACTACACCAACCCGAGCTAAATGTGGTTAGCAATATCGGACGCGATCGCCCACCGAGGAGCATTTTTCATACAGATACTAGCTATGTTGCCAGACCGCCTGCCTTCACTGCATTACGCGCTTTAACTATCCCTGCATCGGGTGGAGCAACCCTATTTTCGGATCAATACCATGCCTATGAGACTTTGCCCACAGCAGTGAAAGAGCAGCTTGCCGATGCGCGGTTGCTGCACGTAATGTCTGGGCTAACGCTAAATGAGCACCAGAACAACCAAAGTTGGCATCCCTTATTTCTGCGGCATCCTCTTTCCGATCGATTAGCCTTATTTTTATCGACACCGGAACGCTGTCAGGCCATCTCAGGCATGGCGATCGATCAAGCTCAGCGGATCGTGCGGTTGCTCTACCAGCACTCAATTCGCCACTATCGGCTTTACCGTCATAGATGGCAACTAGGTGACATCGCGATCTGGGATAACCGTTGCACGATGCATCGTGCCGACCACTCACAGGTGATTGGCGATCGAGTATTGCATCGGGGGCTGGTGTTGGGCGAACCAATTGTTTAAACTAGCCACCCTTTTAGCCAAAATCCAATGAAACTCTATCTCCTGATGCTGTCGATGGAGAAGCTTTAATCGCTCAAGTATCTCGATCGCTTTTGAAATCGCAATTTAGCCTCGTTGCGATGTCTTCATTTCTTGATATTTAATCTTTTGCTCTAAACGGGGTAGAGCGCTAGTTGCTGATTCGCGGACGTACTCATCGAAGGCGGTATTTTTGATCGTCTCTACTAAGACAGCTTCTGCTCGTCGATCGCCTAATGAAGCCAAAGCATTTACTAGCGATACTTGCAAGGCGATATTATCAGTCGAATGCAAAGCTTCTACCATAATTTCAAAAGCTGGCGGACCCATTTCGCCCAACGCCATCACTGCACCAATATTTACTACTGGATTTGCATCGTTCATGGCAGTTTTCAATCCCTGAATTCCTTCTGCTGGAAAGGGGACATCGGGATAATTAATAATCACCTGAGCGAGAGCTTTAGCCGCACTTCCGCGCACAGTAACGTTTTCGCTATGTAACATTGCATCTACCAGCGGTGAAACGGTATCAATGCCGATCGCTCCAAGTGTTTTCACGGCTGCACGGCGATAGGTTGTATCCTCTTCATCGAGGATGCTCATTAGTTGGGAAATTGTTGTCTCATCGCGAGTTTCAGCGATTTCTATCATCGCTCGATCGCGTAAGTTAGGATTGGGATGTTTGAGTTTTGCGAGTAATTCTGTTGTTGTCATGAGTAGTGAGTAGTGAGTAGTGGATAGTGGTTAGGGGTTAGGGGTAGTGGTTGGGGTTAGATTTGCGAAATTGGCTCGATCGCGAATTAACCAGTCATCATCGTTGGCGGCAATTTTTCGTCCGCTAGGATCGCCGAGTCGATCTAATGCCATTAATGCGGCATATTTAAGATCCCAGATTTTAGTATCCAAACAGCCGATTAGTGACGGAATGGCGC
>JBJOOY010000505.1:0-5972 GCA_046051065.1 Cyanobacteriota bacterium | reverse complement strand
AACATTGCTCAGATCGATCGAGACTTGGACTTCACTATTAAATCGATCGTCGCTACATAATTCTAGTAAAGTTTTATAGGATTTAATCCAACCTTGGCGACTATCACCGACAGTAATTTTTGCCTTGTCTCCAGCAATTTCAAAGGTTGTTAGTTCCTGTCGATTAGTCAGGGGAATCGTACCAATTTCGCTAACAATTGTAACATTGAGTTGATTTTTAACAACTGGTAATTTACCAATCAGATCGGGTTCGAGAATTGCGCCCGTACCACAGCCCATCATGGCTAAATCCATCATTAGGGCAAATGCCGCCCAGTCGCAGACATTCGTGCTCGTGCAATTATATGCCCCCGAAAAATTCTGCGGTTGTTCGAGCCATTCGCTCCCGCCCACCCACAGCCACCGTCCCGATGGCATTGCTTTGACCTGACGTTGCATCCGATCGATGATATCGGCTTCGGAGTCAGTTAATTTACCTAACTTGACCAAGCCCTTGAGGGTACGAGTACAAACTTCTTGCCATGTCTCGCGTCCGGTAGCAGTGAAGCGACTGTATGTTCTGAAAAAGACAGGATTTGCAGCGGGTGCAGTTGCGGGAAAATTGAATTGTGGGTGAGCGTGGGGCGAAATCTCCTCGCCCGATTTAGATTCGTGACGAACTCGGTCAAGTCCTCTAACCATGAGTAAGCTATGCTAATTTCTGAACAGATTTAGTAATATACGCGATCGACCAAAGATAATCAACGTTGTTAAAATCCTTGATATACGTTACTTACAGCGATCGAATCCCACTCAAACGACGCAGCTACGAGTAAAATAAATTTGGTAGCTAATAGCTAGTAGCTAGTAGTTAGTGGCTAGTGGCAAGGGACACATGGAATGTTAATTTTCTCTACTCTCAAAATACTCGATCTCTGACTTGTGAATTTTATGATGCCACCTTGGCGAACTAGTATCGCTCGTGCCCTACATCGCAATCGTAGCCTCCCCAATGCGCGTTACGTCCAATTAGCAACAGTCGATCGAGATCATCGCCCCAAAAATCGCACGATTGTCTTTCGGGGTTGGCTCGAACCAGATAGCCAGCTTAAATTTGTCACCGATATTCGCTCTCAAAAAGCGATCGATTTGCGCTCGGGTTTATCTGATTGGGCGGAGATTTGTTGGTATTTCCCCAAGACGCGGGAGCAATTTCGCCTCAGCGGTCAACTGATGCTAGTGACCGTAGATTCTGACACAGATCGCTACTGTAAGGCTCGGCAACAGGCATGGCAGCAACTGTCGGATCGTGGGCGGATTCAGTTCGATTGGGCGATGCCTGGGGCGGATAGAAGTGCAGATCCCCAAGCATTTAATCCACCCCAGCCAGATGCCCGACAACCACTGGATAATTTTTGTTTATTGTTACTGATGCCTAGTGCGGTAGACCATTTAGAGCTGCGGGGAGAGCCGCAAAACCGCTATGATTATGAGCTAGTGGCAGATAAATGGGTGATGCGATCGGTTAATCCTTAACAGACACATTCGATCGGCAAATCATCCAACAGTGGACTGACCCAATCGAGCTACAATGATGGCAAGCTGATAGCTATTTAGTCAGAACACATCCAAAACTTCGGAATCCAGATCCTAACAGGGATGATGTTAAAACTTATCGATTGGTGGACTTGTCCAAGTTACTCCAGTGCCGATCGTCATCCACTCAAGTTACATCCAGTTGCGGCAGATGTCGCGTTGTGAAAAAAAATTGTCCGCTCTTTAAAAATATCAAAAAAATTTAATTAGATTTTTTGTGTCAACTTAGGTTAATATACATGACTCTTGCCTTAGAACAGATCGATCGAATTGTTGGCAACAAACATCACAATCCCTTTCAAATTTTGGGTCCTCATCAAGTTGAGGAAAATGGGAAAACTGTCTGGGTAGTGCGGAGTTATCTCCCCAATGCTGAATCTGCATCAGTGATGATTCCAGAAGTTCGCCAAGAATATCCAATGCAGTCGGTACATCATCCCCACTTTTTTAGTTGTACGATCGATAGGCCAGAATTAAGTAACTATCAACTTAAGATTACTGAAGGTGGACACGAACGAGTTATTTATGACCCCTATGCTTTTACTTCGCCGTTATTAAGTGATTTTGATATTCACTTATTTGCTGAAGGAAATCATCATCGGATCTATGAAAAATTGGGCGCACACCCGATCGAAGTTGAAGGGATTAAGGGCATTTATTTTGCAGTTTGGGCACCAAATGCTCGCAATGTTTCCTTAATTGGTGACTTTAACTCCTGGGATGGGCGCAAGCACCAAATGGCTAAACGGGAGAATGGGATTTGGGAGTTATTTATTCCCGAACTCAAAGTAGGTACGTCATATAAGTACGAGATCAAAAACCAAGATGGACACCCTTATGAGAAAACCGATCCTTACGGATTTCATCAAGAAGCACGTCCCAAAACAGCCTCAATTGTTGCTGACTTAAATATCCATCAATGGCAAGATGACGATTGGATCGACAAGCGACGGCATACAGATGTACTGCGTCAGCCGATTTCTGTCTATGAATGCCATTTGGGTTCTTGGTTACACGCCGCTTCTAGTGAACCCGCTCAATTACCTGACGGCTCTACATCTGCTGTGGTGACTGTTTCCGATTACAATCCAGGGGCTAGATTCCTCACCTATCGGGAATTGGCGGATAAATTAATTCCTTATGTCCAGAATCTCGGATTCACCCATATAGAGTTATTACCAATTGCCGAGCATCCGTTTGATGGATCTTGGGGTTATCAGGTGACGGGTTATTATGCGCCGACATCGCGTCATGGTACCCCAGCAGATTTTATGTATTTTGTCGATCGATGCCACCAAGCTAATATTGGGGTATTGGTCGATTGGGTCCCAGGACATTTTCCCAAGGATGGGCATGGTTTACCTTTCTTCGATGGTACGCACCTGTACGAACATGCCGATCCCCGTAAAGGCGAACATTTAGAATGGGGCACGTTAATTTTTAATTATGGGCGGAATGAGGTCAGAAATTTCCTCTATGCTAATGCGCTATTTTGGTTCGATAAATACCATATCGATGGGATTCGAGTAGATGCAGTGAGTTCGATGCTTTACCTCGATTACAATCGCGATCCTGGGACTTGGGTCACAAATGAATACGGTGGGCGAGAAAATATCGAAGCCGCTGACTTCTTACGCCAAACCAATCATCTGATTTTCAGTTATTTTCCAGGTGCATTATCGATCGCCGAAGAATCTACATCTTGGCCGATGGTATCATCACCTACATATGTGGGTGGATTGGGCTTCAACCTAAAATGGAATATGGGTTGGATGCACGATATGCTCGACTACTTCGAGATGGATCCCTGGTTCCGCCAGTTCCACCAAAATAATCTTACCTTCAGCATGTGGTACAACCACAGCGAGAACTTCATGCTCGCTCTATCTCACGATGAAGTCGTGCATGGGAAGAGCAATATCATCGGTAAAATGCCAGGGGATGAATGGCAGAAACTCGCAAATATGCGTGCCCTTTATGGCTATATGTTCGCCCATCCTGGCAAGAAAACCCTGTTCATGGGGATGGAATTTGCTCAGTGGAGTGAGTGGAATGTGTGGTCGGATTTGGAATGGAGTTTATTACAATATGCGCCCCATCAACAAATCAGTCAATATTTAACTGACCTCAACTATATCTACCATCACGAACCCGCGCTGTATACTCAAGACTTTGAGGAAGCTGGGTTTGAGTGGATCGATTGTACCGATAGTCGTCATAGTGTAGTGTCATTTCTGCGTCGCGGCAAAGATAGTGACGAATGCATTGTCGTTATTTGTAACTTTACGCCGCAACCACACTCTCACTATCGAATTGGCGTACCCGAACATGGTTTCTATACCGAACTATTTAATAGCGACGCGCGGAAATATGGTGGGAGTAATATGGGCAATCTCGGTGGTAAATGGGCAGATGAATGGTCGATTCACAATCGCAAATTCTCGTTAGATTTATGTATTCCACCCTTGGGTGTGTTGATGCTAAAAATCGATCGAGAGCGTACCGCAGCCGCCTATCAGTGGCGTGATGAAAAGTAAGTTGTAACTTTAACTTTCCGGTTAATAAATAGTTGGGCTGCTGGAGTTATCGTAAAGGTCAGTAGTGTGAGATTTATCTGTAGGACGACGAATGAGTTTATCGGAGTTGGTCAAACAAGCAATTTCTGAGCAATGGTCATTTCTGTCTGAGGCAACGTTTGAGCCAGCGGCACAAGGTTCAAGCCGTGCAGTTTATTTTGTTCGCGCCTCAGATCATCAGTTTGTTTTGAAATTTTATGCAGCGACCACTGCGATCTCTCAGATTCGCTATGAGCATTCATTGCTCACGTTTCTGGACTCTACTCATCTCCCTTTCACGATTCCAGTACCTATCCAGACGGCTTCTGGTGAAACCTGCATTGCCGTTGAAGTGGATGGACAATTGCTCAACGTGACGCTACTGCCTCGGCTAATCGGACACCCAATGGAGCGGCGAAACCTGCATCAGATTCAAGCGGCTGGTTTTGCCTTGGCGACGTTGCACAATGCGCTTGTCCAGTTCGATCCGCAGGGTCAGTTTGCGAGATTGCCATTCTGGGGAGCATTAGACGAAATTCATCCGCAAGTAAGCGATCCCTTCACAGTTCCACAACTTTTACAGCTAGGTTTAGAAGAACAGAGGCGCTTAAATCAACTGTTGAATGAAACGATAGAATCCGCTCCTGAGCTATATGCAACACGTCCCATTCAAACTATTCATGCGGATTATCTGTCACCGAATATTCTCGTCGATCGAGATCGAGTCGTGGGGGTTCTAGATTTTGAGTTCGCTACGCGCGATTTGCGGTTGTTGGATTACATGAGTAGCCTGGATAAGTTTGCGTCTTTTCCGTGGCAAGAAGTTTTATTTGAGGACATTCTGCGAGCTTTCAGCACGGGTTATCAAGCGTGTTCTCCGCTGACACGGTCAGAAATGAAAGCTGCCATTTCAATGTGGAAGCTGCAACGCGCTAGTTCGCTGGTCTACTGGACAGGGTGGTTGGTAGAAGGAAAAGGGAATCACCAGAAAATTGTCGATGCTGTTATGGAGACACTCAGATTTGAAACTTGGCTTGACTCCAATCAGCAGAAGTGGATTGATGCTCTGGGTTTCGCGTGAGTTTCAAGAAGTACGGAAATCGTATTGACAGCAGCAGAGCAATTCGATTGCGGCGGACAAGCGAGGTTTCTTCGTCTATCGTTTTGGTCTTCTCGTTGCCGCTGAATCGAACCATTAATTGTTACAATGAGCGCTGAAGAACCGCCTAAGAAGAAATTGCTAGCTATCATCTACAAGATCTCAAATCGGTTCTATAAATCAGAGAGATTTTGGCTCTGTCACTAAAGTGTAACGCACCTTATTTGTGTTAATGAGGGAATACAAATAAGGCTCCAGATAAAGCATTAGGCTTCTTGCTACAATGTTTTTATGCAGTTTAACTTAGTTGCAACATGTCCCTAATAAGCGCCCCAGACAAATTCCAAGCAACCTCTCCCCCTTTCCGTTGGGACGAAGGGGGCGGTATCCGGATAGCTCCGAGTCGAGTGACGCTAGATAGCATACTTGCTGCATACCACAATGGCTCCACCCCTGAAGAAATTGCTATTCAGTTTTCAGTTCTACGTTTGGAAGATATATACAGTACCATTGCTTATTATTTAAACCATCAGCAGGAAATTAACAGTTATTTGGAGCAGCGCAGCCAACAAGCTCAGAAACTGAGACAACAACGTACTCAAAGACACAACTTAGTCGATCTGCGGCAGCGCTTGCTTACTCGTCAGTCACAAAAGGAATCAAGGCAAAATGCGCCTTCTAACTGACGAAAATTTTAACGGAGCCATATTGCGTGGTCTGATGAGGCGTTTGCCTAAACTGGA
>JBJOOY010000504.1:0-4570 GCA_046051065.1 Cyanobacteriota bacterium | reverse complement strand
TGCACGACCTGTTCGACTTTTTGAGCGAAGTCGGCAACTTCTTGACTGGATGCCGCCATCAGCTTGACCTGAGCTTGGGCGCGATCGAGTTGTGCTAGCTCTTGTTTGGCCTGAGTAGAGAGGTTGTCTACTAAGGTATTATTCAGGCTGGAAGTACTGCTAACACTACTAGCGGCGGTTTGGACTTGACGGACTAATTCCCGTAGACTTTGGATGGTGGTATTATAGCCATCCGCGATCGTGCCGATCTCAGTTTCAGATAACGGCGCACGGACGGTTAAATCGCCCCGGAAGGAGGGACCGATCGCTTTGAGTACTCGGAGTGCCTCTGCTTCCAATTCTTGGCGGTTGGCACGTTCTCGATCGACGATCTCAGACAATTCTTTTTCCTGAATCAGCACCCGATCCAAGTATTCCGAGAGTTGGAGCGATACCCCAACTTGAGTGGCTACCTGTTCGATAATGGCACGATCGGCTATACCCCAAGCCCGAGGGCCATCATTTTGATAAACTCCGAGTAATCCCCATAGCTTTTCGCCGATAAAAATTGGGGCGATAATATAAGCTTTGGCTTGGTATTTTTCGAGAGATTTAATATAGCATTCTGGGAATTTTTTGGCGTAAATATCATCGATCGCCGTTGATTTTTCACCTTGAATATATTTACCCCCTTTAGTACTTTGGAGATATGTATCGGTCTCGGTAATATCTTTACTCGCCCATTTGCGGAGCACACAGCGATCGTTTTGAGTGCGATTGCCAGACAGAACTGCATCGTCTTTTTGTTGCACCAACAAGGATACCCAACCACCACCGACGGATTCGGCGACGACTTGGCCGCTCCAATCGGCGTTAAACTGATAGACGATCGCCCGATCGACATTGACGGCTTCGCGAATTTCCTGAGTTACGCTTTGGAAGACTTCATCAGTAGCTAGAGACTGACGAATGCGCTCAACAATCCGGTTGATAGTCTGCTCTTGTTCGGCTTTCTTTTGTAATTGAGTGATATAGTCGATTTGCTCGATCGCCATCCCCACTTGCAATCCTAGTTGACGGAGGGTTTCGATCTCATCTGCTTGCCATTTATAGGCGGCAGAATTTTGGTAGCAAGCAATTAGTCCCCACAGTTGGCGATTAGCTCCAAAAATTGGGGCGATGACGTAGGCTCTGGCTTCTAGTTGCTCTAACAGTTCGACGTGGCAAGCTTGATGCCCGATCGTATAGATATCATCGACAGCAAAACAGGAACCATCTTTATACCGTCCACCTTTTGTTCTTTGTAAGAATGTGTCCTGAATGATTGGGATGGTTTCGATCAAATTTGACCAGCCAGGCGTTGCGGATTCGGCAATAAATTTACCACTCCAATCAGCATTGAACCGATAAATTGCCACTCGATCGACATCTAGTAGCCGTCTGCCGTCGAGGGTAGCGATTTGATATACTGTTTGAGCATTTTTGGCAGTTCTGAGGCGTTCTTGGAGCTTAGAAATGCCACGTTCGCGATCGAGCCGACGTTCCATCAGTTTGGTCTGAAACTGTGCCTGACGGCGACTGGCGGTCTGTTGGAGTGGGAAGCCAAAATTCTTGGCAAAGTCGAGCATGGCGTTGAGTTCCGACTCTTGCCAGTTCCGTGCGCCGGAGTTTTGATATACACCCAACATCCCCAGCAGTTGGTTGTTTTGGACGATCGGTACGACGATATAAGCCTTCATCTGCAAGGGTGCAAAGGTTTCTAACAGACAGCGCGGGAAGTCTTTGGTTTGGATATCGTTGACGACGTAATAAGGTTTGTAATTTTCGCCAGTGATGGAATAGTCGAGATCGAGTGAATTACCTGCTTTAGCCCAATTTGCACCGACAGATTCGGCGACGACTTGAGAACTCCAATCGGCATTATAGGCTACAACCATGGCCCGATCGGCTTGAAGTGAGTCACGGATTCGATCGAGGGTACCTTGCATCAATTCTTGCGCTTCTGAATCGATCGTTGCAAATAAATCTCGACGTTGGGATAATTGCAGTAGGGGCTGATTTGGTTGGAGCGCGAGTGTGAGTTCGAGAGACAACTGAGACAGACAGGCAGTTT
Source organism: Cyanobacteriota bacterium (assembly GCA_046051065.1). Classification (GTDB taxonomy): domain Bacteria; phylum Cyanobacteriota; class Cyanobacteriia; order Cyanobacteriales; family Chamaesiphonaceae; genus Chamaesiphon. The sequence goes on along the minus strand of JBJOOY010000504.1, from coordinate 2,478 downwards.
CAGCTTCTGACCAGTTACGGGTTTGGCTACATTGTTGAACGACTAGTAAACCCCAAACCCGATCGAGGCTATAGCTATCGGTAGCAGCGGAATAACCATTAATCAGAATTGGCATCGCAATTGTTGCTTGGACTTGATATCGATCTAAGATTTGTTTTTGATAAGGGCTAATCTGACTATTAATCAGGGAAATTGCCCGATGAGATCGATCGTCTGTTAATTGCGTAAAGCCAAACCCAATCTGGGGAATTTCTGCGCCCAGCGCTGGTGTAAATTCAACTCGAACCGATTCAGCAATTACTTTACCCGTATTGGTGCCAGTTAGCTCATAAATTAACACTCGATCGGCACCCATCAGCGATCTAATTTCACTAACTGCTCGATCGCAGGCAACAGCAGATGTATTTGCCTGTCTAATTTTAGTGGCAATCTGATGGATCTGTTCGGGATCGATACTAGCAGCGGCAGTAGATACTGACAAGAATCCAGTTAATTCTCTGGCTTTCCGCAAACTTTGACGTAGCGGTTCTGTCGCCGGACTATTAGTGATTTCAAGTTTAGCTTGAGCATCTTGCAGAATTGCTAATAGTTGTTGTTTCGCAGTAGTGTTATTCATGGAAACTCGATCGGTATTCAACATCTGTTGTTGCTCTGGTGATTGATTTATCGGCATCGGTAATTCTGAAGATTTTTCAGATCTATCTTCGGCTGAATTAAAGAGATTTTTCAACATGCTAATTAGTGATATAGTTATTATTTAAAAGTCGGCTTAATTTCAAACTCGCTCGTGTTTGTGATCGCACTCATTTATCTATTCCTCATGCCTAACGGCTCTGCTAAAGAATCGATCGCTCGTTGCAAATCTACAACTACCCAAGGTTGCTGACGATCGTCAATAAAATAACCAGATAAAAACATTCTCATCCGATCAGGAAACATGGCATCACCAATTGATAAACATTGATGCGGATCGTAGGCTTCAATCGTACTAATTTTTTGGACTAATAGTGCCACCATGTCATTTTTAACCTGAAATAACATCCCCATCCCTGATGCTTCGGCGGCTGTTTCCTGATGATAATGTGGTGCGCCCATTAAGTGGGCTAAATCTACGACCCAAGTAGCTTTCCCGCCATAATTAATAATGCCCAATAGTGATTCTTTCATTTGGGGAACTGGCAAAATTTCTGCGAGCGAAATCTTAATTGTTGCACGTAAATCTTCTAGCGGAATTAAGGCATTAATCCGATCGCCAATTGAGAAACCTAGGAAACGCTGATTTTCTTCATTCGATCGAGTTGCTGAAGTAAATGATGATTGTTTAATTTGAGGGGATAATAACTGATTCATAATTAATAATTTCTACTTGATAAGCGGTTAGCTAATTAATCGATCGATGGTTTGGAGAATGGTATTTTCATCTGCGGACTTACTGAGATATGCATCAGCACCACTCATATCGCCCCAAGTGCGATCGATTTGTTTATCTTTAGTTGAATAAATCACGATCGGAATACTTTGAGTTGCTGGTTCTGTTTTGAGTTTGCGACATAGTTCAAAACCACTTTCTCCAGGCAGAATTACATCTAGAAAGATTAAGTTAGGTTTAGAACTTTTAAGCCGAATTTCAGCTTCTTCTCCACTACCGACGATCTGAATTGAAAATCCTTTATTTTCTAAACACTTTCTCAGCTTTTCAGCTTCAACTTTACTATCTTCAACGATTAAAATTTGGTTCATAATTATTTCACTCCAATTAGATATTTTTCAAGCATTTGTAAAACTGATTCCTCATTAACTGGTTTTCCTAAAAAACCAGTCGCTCCAACCATCTTGGATCGCATCCGATCGATCAAGCCATCTTTACCAGTTAAAATAATTACTGGAATATCTTTGAGGCTAGGAGTTTTACGAATTTGTTCGCATACTTCATAACCATTAACGATCGGCATCAATAAATCCAGAAAAATGAAATTAGGTTTATTTCTAATTAAGCTCGGCATGATTTTCAGAGGATCTTGAATTCCATAAGAACGATAGCCATGTTTGGTCAAAATACTCTCTAAAGATTGATAAATTAAGATACTATCATCAACACAAGCAATCAGTGGATTTTGTTGAGCTGAAAGATTGCCTGTTGGTAAATTTGGTGATAGGCTATTTAGCTCGGGCTGAACGACTTTACTTACTCTCGACTTTGGTTGAGATGATAGGGTAATAAATCCTGTTCGCAATAGTGGTAATAGTACAGTCGTAAACTTGAGTAACGATTGACGATAATTAATTGCCAAACTCCGCAGTGTTCGACTACCATCGATCGCGGCAACTAATTGCTTTAAATTAGCATCGGGAGCTACTTGGGCGATATCTGCCGATTTAGAAGTAATTGGGAATAAACTGGGTGCATATACTGCCAATCCAGCATTCGACCATTCCTGCCAAGTTTGAATCGATTTTGTGAGAATTGGTTCGATTTCT
>JBJOOY010000503.1:0-2900 GCA_046051065.1 Cyanobacteriota bacterium | reverse complement strand
CCTGTTTATCTAGGCTAACTAATCTTAATCTTTGGCTCAAATTCATAGCTCTATTTCTCTCTACTCAACCATTTTAGCTTTTTACATGGTCTTCTAGCGGGAAGGGAGTAAGTAAATACTTGTAAGTACCTATCCTTAGATAACGGTTGAAAAATGACCCGCTGTTGTTGTTGTGGAATAAATATTATTTGTACAACATAACCGAATTCTGCCCACAGGTCATCTGAAGAGGCAATTGTAGGAACGGAGACAGGGGATATCTTCTGAATGACAATTTCTACCATAACTTACGCTTCACCTGCCAAGCTCAAGATTTCCAGCAGTGAAGATTCAACGCACTTGGCAACCGTCTCCTTGAGCTGGGTATCATCGCCACCAGATTGCCAAGCAACAATCGCATCGATATACATGGCACGATCTTCAGTTTTAATTACCGCAATCGGATACCCAGTCCTGAGTAGACTGAGATTCATTAATAGTCTGGCGGTACGTCCGTTACCATCCGAGAACGGGTGAATCGTCACTAACCGATAATGGATCTCTGCGGCTAGTTCGACTGGATGCGATTCTGGTGCAGATTGCAACCACTCGCCAAATCTCTGCATCAATTCGGGCACGAGAATCGCATCTGGGTAACGGTAATTGCTGCCCGCAGCCATCACGTTTACAGTCCGGTATCCACCAGCCCCACGCTCTCCTTTACATACCAGTCCGTGAATCTGGCGAATATCCCATTCACTAATCGCTCGTTCATCCATCGCCAGATCGTGAATAAAATCGATCGCCTCGACGTGGTTGATTGCTTCTAAATGGTCTTTAAGGGGTTTGCCGCCGATGGTTATCCCTTTTTCGACAACGATTTGGGTTTCAGATTGGGTGAGGGTATTACCCTCGATCGCGTTGGAGTGATAGGTAAGGCGGATATCATAGACTTCCCGCAGATTATCGACCAATTCCGGCGGTAGGGGGCGGAGGCGATCTAACCTCGCTTTAAGGGCATCAATGTGGTTGAGTAGGATAGAGTTAAACATCAGGTAAACTAATCAGGCTCGATGCCTAGAGCGCGTAGTTGAGCCGCCAACCGTTCGGCACGTTGGTGTTCCCGTTCGATTTGTTCGTCAGGAGTAGGATAACGCCGATTATTTTCGTCGTACCAATACAACCATTCCCGCATTAACCTGTCAAAGCTGGCGCGTTCGCTACCAATACCGAGGCCAATTTCGGGCATCCAGATGGGATTGCCATCTTGTAACTCGTATTTGCCGTTAACAAGCTTATAAATCTCTAGTCGAGGTTTGCGACGGCGTTTGGGGTTGTAGATAACATAGTAAAGTACGCCCATCCGAGCATATTCATCGGGTTTAGTCGTGTATTCGCCACCTGGTTTGTTAGAGACTACTTCTAACACTAAAATGGGCGGTATTTCCTCTTCCCAGAGTAGGTAGCTCAGGCGTAAATCCTCATCATAGTGTCGCTCGACATTCAGACATAAGAAGCCATCAGGGACGATTGGGGGACGTTCTGGATGAGAATAGATACCCATATCGATGCCGAAGAACCAATCGAGCTGATCGTCCCAGAGGATTCTTAAAATTGATTTGAGCAAGCTGGGAATGATTTCTTGAAGTTCGTTATCCACAGGGGTATCGTCGGAGCAGGGTAGTTCGTCGGCAGTCGGTAGGTATCTGGGTAACTCGTACTGATACATGGTGAGGGGTGAGGGGTGAGGGGTAATAAAGTTGGCAGTTTCTCAAAACTCGATGCCACGATAGACTCGTTCGATGGCAAAGGTGAGTCCGATACTTTCTAGTTCGACCGTATCACCAGCAACGTAATTAGTTACTTCCCACTTACCGCGTTCGTTCTTGCGGAATACTTCAATTTCGATTTCTTCAGCACTGACGAGGACGTATTCAATTAAGCTAGTAGACCGTTGATAAAGCTTGAATTTCTTGCCTCGGTCGTATGCTTCGGTACTGGGGGACAATACTTCGACGATCGTACAAGGATAGCTGTTGAACTGAGGTGTTTGTCGGTCGCGCTCGTCACAGGTTACGCTCGCGTCTGGATAAACGTATTTTTCAGATGCTTGAATTTTGATGCGGGCATCGGAGTTAAAGATTTGGCAATCGCCATCGCCCAAATGATTGTCGATTAGTGTAGTGATATTTGTGGCAATTCTACTGTGGTCTGTCGTCCCACCACTCATAGCAAAGACTTTGCCATCGAAGTATTCATGCTTAATTTCCTGCTGCTCCTCCCAAGCAAAGTACTCTTGGGGGGTAAGTCGGGGCAAATGCGCTGGTACTGCAATCATATCTAACCTCAATTACTAAATGATCGGTCTCAACCCAAGTATACTTCGTATGGGCATAACTTGCGCTTCAACTACATGAAAGCGATCTCAAGATAAGCACAGAAATGATAGTCTAGAAAAGAAAAGAGAAAAGAGGAGATTAAGGGATGAGCGATCTAAAATTCACTGAAGAAGATCGAAAGTTATTAAATCACGAAAGATTTCATCATCCTCATCCTAGGGTTCAGTTGAAGATGGAAGTGCTGTGGCTTAAAAGTCAAAACTTACCTGTAAAGCTGATTTGTAAACTAGCTGATATTTCTCCGAACACATTGAGAACATATTGTGAGCAATATCAGAGTGGTGGAGTAGAAAGACTCAAAAAAATTAATTTTAATCAGCCTAAAAGTGAATTAGAATCACATCAAACAACCATCCACCAATATTTAGAATTAAATCCTCCAGCTAACATCAATCAAGCTGCACAGCAAATCGAAAAGCTGACCGGAATCAAACGGAGTCCGAGCCAGATTAGAAAATTTTTGAAGTCAATAGGGATGCGATGGGGCGCATCTAGCGGTTGTGGGAGGGGTCAAGTTGTTGA
>JBJOOY010000502.1:0-3745 GCA_046051065.1 Cyanobacteriota bacterium | reverse complement strand
TTAATTATCTCCCGATCGATTAATTCTAATTCCGCTTCTAGTTTCACTCGATCTGCTCCACTCAAACTACAATCGAATTGTCTAAGGGTATCTTCATACCGATCGGTCAAATTGGCAAGATAAGTCTGCAATGTATCGAGTCTGAAACTAAGTCTCTCCATCTGTATGAAATCCCACCCTAAAACTTCACTATCCCCTATTCCCTATTCTCGCAGTGGCAACTGACGATTTACATAGTACAATAGTATCGAGAGTTTACTGTCGCCCATGCAACTAATTCAACGCACCAGCCTATTTTATCAAGTAGGCACTTCCGATAAAGTTTACGAAGTAGATCTCTGCCAAGTAGCGCCTGATCAATACATGGTCAATTATCGCTATGGTAGGCGAGGTGGAACGTTGCGAGAAGGGGCGGAGACAGTCACGGCATTGCCCCTAGCAGAGGCACAGAAGGCATTCGATCGATTGGTGCGATCTAAAGTGTCAAAAGGCTATCAGGAAGCAGTTACAGCAGCCCCCAAAGCTGCATCAGCGGAGATATCAAATCCTGATGTTGTCGATCCAGATGCACGCGATCGATATATGCTAGCGAGATTAGCACTAGCGGTTAACAATCCCCATCCGGTATCCTCGCCGCAGGAATGGAAACTCGATCGAGTAATTTGGCGAGCGGGCGAAGTACAATTAACAGCAGCAGCACCGTTATTAATGCAGCTATGGGGCGATAACGATCTCCGCAATTATAGTATTGCTGCGACGTTGGGAAATTGTGGGGATGAAGCAGCAATTCCATTATTAGAGCGGGTATATCGCGATCGAAACACTCCAGCACATGTACGGCGGATTTCGTTAGAAGCCATATTCAAGCTCAGTTCGATCGAACGGGATGAATTAAGAACCGAACTAATCGCCCAATTACCAGCACAATTGTGCGAACTAATTCGATCAGGATCGACGACAGATGCAATTATCGATGCATTACACACTTATCTGCCGATAACTTCTGCCAATTTATTTAATGACGATCGATCGACGGAAGAGGATTGGGATAATGAAGATGCTCAAGATGTAACTGTTGATATCGCTGAACTCGATCGATTTGAGATATTAGATATTTTCTATCAAATCGATAATGAACATACTCGCCCAGTCATTTTCAAACTAGTTAAAACAGCACCACTAGCACCAAATTACTTTAAATGGCTGCGGCATGTTTTTAAGATTGCTGAATATCGGCAAGATGCAGAAATATTTGGAATTTTAGCCTATCGATTCGAGCAAAGTTCAGAATTTTACACTAGTAATAGTTATGGTATTTGGATACCAAATGGTGGCGGGCATCTAAAATTAACCAATTGGGAATACGATCCAAAAGCTAGTAGATATATCGTCACTAAAACTGAAGAATTTGAGACAGAAATGTCTAAATCTGATTGCCGATTAGCCTATAGTAGTAAAACTCGCGCTTACCTACTGCGTCGGGTTTGGCGATCGCTTAAAAAACTAGGCGAATTAGATCGATCGACATACGTAAAAATGGCCACAGAAATCTTGTTGCAATATCATGATGATGATGCTGAATCCACCCGCGAAGCAACGTATTATCACTATGATGATAATTGGCGGCGGGTTGAGAATAATCAGATCGGTTGGGATCGATATGCGGGTTATTTAGCTTTCAATCATATTCTCTATAGCAATAGTCCGCGCTATGAATTAAAGTCGGGGGGTGATGTGTGGCGATGTAAATCGACATATAAATTAGGCGATCCTGCTCCACATGTGCGCGAGGAAGCTTTTCCCGAACTGTGGACGCAACAACCAGAATTATTGCTCAAATTATTGTGTGAAAGTCAGTGTCAACCAGTTCACGAATTTGCGGCTAAAGCGATCGAAGCATGTGGCGATTTTTGTCAACAACTATCGATCGATACCTTAATTCAATTATTAGCTAAACCCTATGAAGTTACTGCCAGATTGGGATTTAAATTAGCTCGATCGCGTTATCAACCAGACAATCCTCAATCGGAATTAATTCTGGCGATCTCGAATTGTGCCTATGCACCTGCGAGAACTGAAGCACATGGATGGATTAGAGATCTGATCGATCAATTCTTATTAGACGATCGCTTAATTGCAGGATTAATTCTCAGCCCCGAATCAGACACACAACTATTCATCCAACAATTATTAAGTACGGCAATTATTAACCAGACAAATGCCCAAACAATTATCGGTCGATCGATCGCCGGATTATTAACCCTCGATCGGGCAGATGTAGAAATTGCGGCAAATGCTACCACTACAATTTTAACTTGTTTTAGAGTCGCATTACGCTCGATCGGGTTAGAAATTGTCCTCGATTTATTGCGCCATCCACTCCCACCATTACAAACATTTGGTGCACAAATATTACTCAATCATCAAACTCAGACGATCGATTTCCCACCCGGATTAATCGATGCCTTAATCGAATCCCCAGTAGAATCAGTCAGAGTGATTGGGGTGCAATTATTCGGACAATTGCCAGATGAAATTTTACTCAATCGGATCGAATTAATTTTAACTCTAGCGACGCATGAATTACCAGAAATGCGCTCGGCAATTCGATCGAGTATCAACCGTCTCGCCGCTGCACATCCCAGTTTTACCGCTGCATTAGTCGCCGAATTATTACCGATATTATTAGCACCAGAACAACACGAAGGATTGCATAATTTCCTCTCCCAACTCCTGCAAACTGACTTACCCAACTGGATGGAAGTCACCAGCCCCGAAACTACTTGGACGTTACTCAACTCCACTGCTACCGCCAGCCAAGAATTAGCAGGGCGAATTCTCCAAACTAATAGTCACCGTTGGGCAAAAACATTAACCACCGAAAAAATTGCCGAACTCACTCACCATGAAATTCTTGCCGTGCGGGAATCTGGATGGCAAATGTCCGAGCAAATTTTACCTCGTTTCCGTGACAATCCTGCCGACTTACTCGCCGCCACAATGATCATGGCATCTAAATGGGCAGACTCCCGCCAATTTGGGTTCAAACTATTTGGCAAACTACTCCAACCCGCCGAACTCACCCCCGCAGTGGTAATTAGTATCTGCGACAGCAACCGCGATGATGTGCGTAAATTTGGCCGCGATTTAGTAGGAAGCTGTTTTCAAGCGCGAGATGGATTGGAATACCTCCTTAAATTTAGCGAACATCCGGCGACAGATATGCAGTTATTTGCCAGCCAATATTTAGCAGATTATGCGGCGGGTAATTTGGCAAGATTGGCAGAGTTGATGCCCTATTTTGTGCGTGTCCTCGCCCAAGTCAACCGCGCCCGCGTTGCCAAACAACGCATCTTTGCCTTCCTCACCAGCGAAGCAATTAACAGCGAATCAGCAGCCAAATTAATCGTTGAGGTATTGACTAGACAGTCGCTATCGATCGCCATAATTGACAAAACACACGCATTAGAAACACTCCTAAAAATTCACCAACTATATCCACATTTATCAGTGCCGATTACAGTCAAAGCCTTACCTGTGAAAACATAGATATTTATTGAATCAACCACACCCAGCAGAAAATTAATGGAATTTAATTATAGCTATAAAGGCAGCAGTAATATCTCGGGAACCAGCGATCGAACCCAAATGTCCTTCGCCCCCGATGTCACCCGCACTCCCACCTTCTTTCGCGGCGAACTGCGCCAAAATATCGCCTTCCGTGAAGCTATCAGCGCCCTGCATG
>JBJOOY010000501.1:0-6330 GCA_046051065.1 Cyanobacteriota bacterium | reverse complement strand
TCGCTATTATCGGGGGTGAAGGGGTCGGCAAGCAGTCAAACTTGGACGATCTACCTGCAATCTATAGTTATGCCCACCAGCTATTACAGGGGAATTTAACCCCATTATTGCGATCGACAGAAAAGATTCGCGTGACGATCGTATTACCGGAGGGCAGAACCCTAGCTACTCGCACGTCTAATGCGGCATTTGGGGTGGTGGAAGGTTTATCTTTGTTAGGGACGACGGGTATTTCTCAACCGCTGAGCGCGCCTGGGCAATTGGATGCATGTTTGATGGAATTGAGAGCTAAGACTCCCTCCCAGCCACCATTAGGCAGACAGGCAAATGCGGGGGAATTACCACTGGTATTTTGTATCGGTGAAAATGGGTTAGATTTAGCGCAGAAAATGGGAATCGATCGCGATCGAATTATTAAGACAGCTAACTGGTTGGGGCCATTACTCGCAGAGGCGGGGGTGTTGGGTGTACCAAAATTGTTATTATTTGGCTATCATGGCAAGCTGATCAAATTGGCGGGGGGGATTTTTCATACCCATCATCATTTAGCGGATGGGAGGTTAGAGATTTTGGTGGCGGCGGCGGCGCGGATCGGTTTACCTGCGGGACACTTGGCGGGGTTGTTCGAGTGTGAGACGGCGGAGGATGTGCTGAAATATCTCCGATCGATCGATGTAAGTGAGGGGAGCGAATGGGTAAAGCAGATATATGGATATTTGACCGATCGAATTGACACTCGATCGACGGAATATATTTATAATCAAACCCAGCAACAGGTACATGTCGGCTCGGTATTATTCGATCGATCGCGCGAAGTTATCATAGCTAGTCCCACTGGGTCAACATTGTTAACCCAATTGTGCTAAATTAAATCGAATATAAATAATTTTAATCTAAAGTTACGATCGGTCGTTTTTCAGATGTCTCTCTAAATACAAGCATTTACCTGCCGTTTAAACATGGTAGGAAATTTTTTCATCTACCAAAACACCCTAACTGGAACTCAGCCGTGACAACGCAAACCGAACTCGCTACAACGGATCTTCTTACTACCGACACATCTGCGGAAGTACAAGCCAATCATCAAATGGTCGTTATTCTGGACTTCGGCTCCCAGTATTCCGAACTAATTGCCCGGCGAATTCGCGAGACACAAGTTTATTCTGAAGTCATTTCTTATCGAACTACTGCTGCTCAGCTTAAACTGCTAAATCCCAAGGGTATTATCCTATCGGGTGGACCGAGTTCAGTGTATGAAAATTTCGCGCCTAAATGCGACCCCGAAATCTGGAAGTTGGGAATTCCGGTGTTGGGTGTCTGCTACGGGATGCAGTTGATGGTACAGCAACTCGGTGGTGAGGTAGTGAAGGCAAAAAAAGCCGAATATGGTAAAGCCGAAATTTTTATCGACAATCCGATCGATTTATTAACTAATGTTGAGACAGGGACGACAATGTGGATGAGTCATGGTGACTCGTGCGATCGATTACCGACCGGATTCGAGCTGATCGCCCATACTGAGAATACACCATGCGCGGCGATCGCCGACCATCAGCGGAAGTTATATGGAGTCCAGTTTCACCCCGAAGTCGTACATTCGATCGGGGGAATTGCCTTAATTCGCAATTTTGTTTATCATATTTGCGGCTGTCAATCAACTTGGACGACTGAAGCATTTGTCGAAGAAGCAATCCGGAATATTCGCGCTAGAGTTGGCAATAAACGCGTATTATTAGCATTATCTGGTGGGGTTGATTCTTCAACATTAGCCTTTTTATTACATCGCGCGATCGGTGAACAATTGACATGCATGTTCATCGATCAAGGCTTCATGCGTAAGCTCGAACCAGAACGACTTGTTGCACTATTTAAAGACCAATTCCACATCAAAGTCGAATATGTAATGGCGCGGGAACGGTTTATTAATGCAGTTGCAGGAGTAACCGATCCTGAAACCAAACGCAAGATTATTGGGACTGAATTTATCCGCGTATTTGAATCGGAATCAAAACGATTAGGACCATTCGATTATCTCGCTCAGGGTACATTATATCCAGATGTAATCGAGTCGGCAGATACTAATATCGATCCGCAAAGTGGGGAGAGAGTTGCCGTAAAAATTAAGAGTCATCACAATGTTGGTGGTTTGCCTAAAGATTTACAATTTAAACTAGTCGAACCATTGCGCAAATTATTTAAAGATGAAGTGCGAAAAGTGGGGCGATCGATCGGTTTACCTGAAGAAATCGTTACCCGTCAACCATTTCCTGGGCCAGGTTTAGCAATTAGAATTATTGGTGAAGTCACCGCTGAGCGATTAAATATCCTCCGTGATGCCGATCTAATCGTGCGTCAGGAAGTTAATAAACAGGGACTTTATCATCAGTTATGGCAAGCATTTGCGGTGCTATTAGCAGATGTTAATAGTGTGGGTGTAATGGGTGACCAACGCACTTACGCACACCCGATCGTGCTGAGGTGCGTATCGAGTGAAGATGGCATGACCGCCGATTGGTCGCGGGTACCTTATGAGTTTCTAGAGATAGTTTCTAACCGCATTGTGAATGAGGTTAAAGGTGTCAATCGCGTGGTTTATGATATTACTTCTAAACCACCTGGAACGATCGAGTGGGAATAAGTAAATACTAGGGCTATTTCCTTCTTCCATTGTTGGCATGATTTAGGATCTGTAGGGGTAGGTTTATGCAAGTATCTTGCGATATTTACAAGTAATTTTCCACCAAAACCTACCCTCATCACTAAAATGAAACAGCCCTAAAGTAAATACTAATTGAGATCGATCGAGTAGACATTTATTATTTGTTAGATCGATCTTTTTTTAACCGCTCCAGACGCAAAGAGCGCAGAGAAGATAAATTATATATGACTATTTGGCAAGCAGATATTTCTAGTCGTCCCCACCAGAACGATCGAGGAGAAATTTTGTGGGAATTAGTTATTTGTGATGCTAATGGAGGTTGGTATCACACGGCTATTTGTCCTCAAGTACAGGTAAATTCTGAGTGGATTGCGGCACAGATTAAATTAGCCGCAACGGATAATTTACCCACAGTAATTCAAGTTTTTCGACCCCAAAGTTGGGGTTTAATTCAGATGGCTGGTCAGAAGTTAGGGATTGAAATTGTAGCAACTCGCCGGACGATCGCGCTGAAAAAACTACTGCAACAACAGACTGAAAGTTATAGTAATGGTAATTATCAGCCTTTAGCAATCGAGTCACCACCCCCATTACCTATCCCCGAGATATTAATGGGCGATAAGTGGCAATTTGTCACGCTCACAGCCAAAGAATTGGTGGCGGATTTTAACGATCGACCGATCCCGATCGTCTCGATGCCAGACTATTTATTGCCACCCCATTGGGGTCTAGGAGCTAATGTAGCCATCCCTGGAGTCATCATCTATGGGGGGAAACAATCGATGCGGTTAGCGCGGTGGATCGCCGAAACGGAACCTGTCAGCCTCGATTATTTGGGCGACGATCCTGGGGGATTAGTATTAGATGCAGGTTTAGCCGATCGATGGGTGATGGTAACATTTAACGATCCTGAAGTTAGTCGAGCTGCTAAACTGTATGAAGCCAGGAAAAAACTCGTACATGGCTTACATTTTCTCTTAATCACTCCTGACAATTCCGGTATTACCGATAGCGGCATTTGGTTATTGCAAAAAGTAATTTCTCACGCTTAATGCCCCAACTATTTACTGTAATAATTGGGGCATTAAAGATCACTTTCGATCGGCTAAATTATGCTTAGCGGAGAGTCTTAAGTCCATCATTTTGTTTGATGACCAGATCGCTTAATAGACTCATTACCGTTCGATCGCGAATTTTAATATTCACACTCAGAGACATTCCTGACTGGAGAGCAAGAGGATGTCCTTTACTATTGAGATTCTGCTGTTCTAGACGAATTGTAGCAGGGAATCGATCGAAGGGATGAGTTTGATCTGCGGGTAAAGCATCAGAACCAATTTCGACAATCTTACCTTTGACATCGCCATATTCACTAAAGGGAAAAGATTCTACCCTTACATCTACAGGCATTCCCACTTTGACAAAACCGATATCTTTATTAGTAATAAATACTTTAGCAGTCAGAGTATCATCGGGGACAATTTTTAGAACTGGTTCGCTGGTATTAGCAACAAAGCCAGGAGTTCCAGCTTTAAGCTCGAAGATCGTACCGCTGACGGGAGCGATAATATCTTGGTATTTGAGATTCATCTTTGCTTGAGCGATCTGACTGTTAAAATCGGTGATTTTTCGATCGATCTCGACAATTAGTTTATTTAATTGTCCATCGATTTCGGCAATTTGTTTGTCATTAGTTGCAATTTTGGCGAGTAAATCTTTGCGAGAGATAGCCAAACTATTGGTAAGTTTGGCACGACTCTGATTGGAAGCCATTCCCAATCGATTGTATTCTCGATCTAACTGGGAGACTTCATTTTGGTATTGTTTAATTTGTTGCTGCTGATTCTGAATTTCTAAGCGGAAATTTGCTTGTACTTCCTGACGATCTTGCACTAATTTATGATATCGATCTTCGGATTGAGCAACTTCACTGCTGCGGGTGGTGACTTCTTGTTGTTGTTTGATAACTTGGTTGTGCGAAAGTGCTCCAGCTTTCACCGCAGGTTGCATACTATCGAGTACTCCTTGGTTACTAGCTAACAAAGCTTGAGAATTTTTATGGCTAGTGCGATTTTCAGCGATTTGAGCGGCGATTTGTAATTCTCTAGCTTTGGCTTTAGCTTGAATGTTAGCAATAACCGAACGAGCAGTAATCAGTAAGTTATTTATCCCTGCGCGTTTGTTGCGATTTTCCCACAATTGATTATTCGCTTGGTCGATGTCTAAACGACCGGAACTCATGCGGGAGGTGAGTTCGGTGCGACTCGATTGGAGTCTTTGATTTTGTTCGGTGGTGAGATTAGCAAGCTTGGTGCCATTAAGTTCGGCGCGATAAAGTTGGTTTTCAGCAACAATGGAGCTGCGGTTTTTGGTCAGAGCGAAGATTTCTGGACGAACAGTGAGTTTAGCTAACTGTTGGGGATTAATTTCTGCACTCCCTTGACTGAGTAAACTGCGATAAAATTTCGCTTCCGCTGTCATCGAGGCGAGATTAATTTGGAGGGAAGCAAGTTGAGCTTGGGGAACTGTGGATTCTAAACTAAGAAGTTTTTGTCCAGCGATGACTTTATCGCCATCTTTAATTAAAACTTGTTTAACAACGCCGCCAACGGGTACTTGGATATCTTGAACTTTGCCAATGGGTTCGAGCTTCCCGGTGGCGGGGACTGCTTCTTCTAAGGGTGCAAAACAAGCCCAGGCGGCTAAGCCACTGGTAATTCCTAAAATCGTCCAAATAATTCCCCGCGACCAAATCTGCGACTGTTTAAATATTACCGATCGATCGAATTCTGATGATTCATAAAATTCAATCTCTGGCTGTCCGACTTGATGCCGCTTGGGTTCGATCTTGCGTTTGGCAACTTTATTCGCGTTGTCTCGATTCAGCTCTCTGACTCGAATGTTCTTAGTAAATGCAGATTTTGGTTTTCGCTTATTAGGTATCACAGTGCCATGTCAGGTAAATTGGATGCTGAGGCGGCGATCTTTACAGAGCAAGAGATCTCTGAGATGATCTAAAGACCGATGGCGCGTTACGCACTAGCGCAATAACACACCCTAAAAGATGGTGATAAATTGACGGTAGATAGTAGATAGCGTTGCTAAATATGGGAATGAAAGTTGCAAAAAGTGACGGGCATGATGCTCGCCACTCAACAATCCTCAGGTTATTTAACCTTTGAGATAAATCATTTCAGCACAGTGTAAATCGACTCATACAACTCTAATGACGACGACCCATGTGACGGCTAGGAGCGCTCATCATGTCTGAACTACCCATGGGATCGCTAGGAGCGCCCATCCGATCGTGAGATTGGTGACGACGAGAGTGTTTGCCGTGACCACTATAGATTGGATCGAAGTTAGAGTTGTTCGTATCCTTTGGCACAAAAGACATTTGCATCACCATTGGGTTTGGCTCGACAACTGGCTCGACAACTGGCTCTGGAGATGGCTGAAGATCTGTTGGATTACCAACTGTGGTAACGCCGCCTGTAATATCTACATTCATTATCGGATCGTTGGCAGGTGCCGTGATGGGATCTGCTGTTGCAGTCATAATCGGATCTACTGCCACCATTGGATCTGCTGTCGCAGTCATAATCGGATCTACTGCCACCATCGGATCTTCAGTTGTAGTGATGATCGGATCTACTGCCACCATCGGATCT
>JBJOOY010000500.1:0-4052 GCA_046051065.1 Cyanobacteriota bacterium | reverse complement strand
ATAGAGTTCCGCAGAATCTCAATGAAAATTAGTTCGACCAACCGGATCAGCGAACACATACTTCCCGCTCGGAAGCAATCTGTTTCTTGGATAATGCAGCGGATCCCCGTTTCTAACAGCGGTGTTGTAGACTCTCCAAACGCCCGCACATGAATCAGCGCGGGTAGGGTTTTAAGGAAGGGATGCATGAACATTTCTTCACACTGCAAAAAACCACAGACTAATTTGCTTACTTCACCACCACCGCCATACTTCATCAGCAGGGGTTCAGTCCAGGGTGGCTCAGGCAATAAGCGGTTGACGAGCACTGCCTCCCGATCCAATCGATCGCCCAGGATATGAACATCTCCATGCGGAAAAATAATAATGTCACCCTCGGACAGCAGCGTCTGAGGACCATCGATCGCTTGAATCCAGCAGTTTCCTTTGACCATGATGTGGAAAGGAAGAAAGTGTTTCGTATGCACCTGTAATGCCGCTGCAAAATCATCTTGGGGTAAGGATTGAATTGCCCAAGGTGCGGAAAGTTCGGGGCGGAAGGTGATTGCTCCTGAAAACCGAATGATGCGCAGGATGTCAGAGAGAATATCCCTCGGTAAAGGGCGCAAGTTAATGGGCTTCTCTGGAGTTTCGGTCAAAAATTGTGGAGTTTGAGCCATTGTCCCTCCAGATTGAATCAGTCAGGATAGAGCTATAGAGATTTGCGTTCAGACGACTACTGTAAAAGTGCCTCGATCTACAACTTCATCGTAAGGCAAGCTCGATCAGATTCAATTCTTCTGTAATCTTTCTTTCTAAAATTAAGGAGACTGATGTTATGGCTGTGCAAACTTTTGCTTTGACTCGAAAAGATAAGATTGGGCGATTTGCCGCGTTTCTCTATGGTTTGGTTTGCTATGCCATCTCCTTCGTTACGCTTCTCTATACCGTCGGATTCGTGGGGAATTTTGCGGTTCCCCGATCAATCGATTCGGCACCTGTGATTGCTTGGCACACGGCTTTGCTAGTCGATGCTGCCTTGCTAGGGGTCTTTAGCATTCAACATAGTGTCATGGCTCGCCAGGGCTTCAAAAGTTGGTGGACTCAGTTTATCCCGAAACCGATCGAACGGAGCACCTATATCCTGTTTACTAGCCTCTGCTTGATTGCTCTATTCTATTTCTGGCAACCCATCGGAGGCTCTGTCTGGAATGTCACCAAGCCAATAGGCGTGGCAATTCTTTATACTTTATTTGCGTTGGGCTGGTTGTTGGTGTTGGGGACAACATTTTTGATTAATCACTTCGATCTGTTTGGTTTACGACAGGTCTGGTTTTATCTGCGGGGCAAGGAATATACCCAACTCAAGTTTGCGACACCTAGTCTTTACAAAGTTGTGCGTCATCCCCTCTATGTGGGTTTGCTGTTTGCCTTCTGGTCAACGCCAACGATGACGGTGACTCACCTAGTGTTTGCAGCGATCGCAACAGCCTATATTCTGGTTGGCATTCAGTTTGAAGAACGCGATCTCGTGGACATTCATGGCAATGCATATGCTGATTATCGTCGCCAAGTTCCGATGCTGGTTCCCTTTCTCCACCGCCGCCAGCATGAACAATAAAACTGCACCATTCAACTCAACGGCTTGCTTGCCGTTGAGTTGAGGAAACACTTAGAGTTGTGACCTAACATGTTTCATTCTTTATGAATAATGCAGGCTAGCTCCAGCAAACCCTGAAGCTAATGATCTTGCCAGCTTCCCTCTAGAATCTCGTCAGTAATATTGTTACGATAATAACTTGACCAGCGGCTGTGTTAGCCAATTAAATCCTACTTTAAGCTGATGATCGAGTGTCGGGAGGCGATAGAGGTAAACTAAGCGACGAGCTAGATAGGCAAGTGGCCCCTCCAACTCGATCCCTAATCCAGATAGCACGGCATTATCATTACCTAATGTCATCATTTCGCCCAGATCGGTATAACGGAATGGCAACAGCGGTCGATCGGTCAATGATGACCAGACGTTCCAGGCAACGAAATCGGACTGTTGGAAAGCAGCCTGAGCGTTAGTGGGTATAGATTGTATCGATTTACCTTCACGATCGACAATCGCCGCAGCATCTCCGAGGGCAAATATTTCGGGATGATCTGTTACTTGGAGCATTTCCGTAGTTGAGATTTTACCTCGATCGGTTAGCGGTAGATCGAAGTGACTAATAGCCGGACTGACTTGATTACCCACCGTCCACATCACGATTTCGGCAGGGATAATATCAGTCTGACCTTTATAGATTAGCCCGATTGAGTCGGCTGTAACCTCAGAAACTGTAGTTTCGAGGTCTACCCAAATTCCGCGCTGTTCTAGGGCTTTTAAGGCGGCTTTGCGGTTAAATTCTGGGGCATCTGGCAGGATGGTATCGCGCGATTGAATCAGGCGGATCCGACCCCGTTCTTTCAGTCTGTCGGCAAGTTTACAAGCAACTTCAACTCCACTATAACCAGCACCGACGATCGCAATCCGAATCCGATCGGTAGAAGATGTTTCCAATAATCTTAATTTGCTATCTAGTCTGTGGGCATCTTGTAGACTGCGGAACGGAATCGCATGTTCGGTAACGCCTGGAATGTTCTCGGATGGAGTTTCACAACCTAAAGCTAATACCAATCGATCGTAACTAATTACCGTTTCATCTGCTAAAATGACAGATTTTTGGACTCCATTCTCGTCCTGAGCGGCTGCGCCAACAACCTTATCCACCGAGCCTTGCACGAAGCGAATATCCGTCCCTTTCAATAATTCGACATAGGGAGGTGCGATTTCCCAACTTTGTAACTCACCCGTGACTAGTTCGTAAAGCAGGGGTGTAAACAAAAAATTAGGTTGACGATCGATTAAAGTAATTTCTGGCTTGTTGCCATGTTCCCAGGCAAGTTGACGCAAGCGCAAGGCAGTATATAAACCACCAAATCCTCCACCGAGGATACAGATACGAGGTGCTGAAGTCATAAGTTTCGGGTATTTAGCGATCGTCTCTGAGCTACTTTACTTACTGTAACAATTCTCAGCCAGATCTGCCGTTCGGGAAACTAGTACTTGAGTGAAAAAATTCTCTAGTTGAGATAGCGGTGCGCGCTCGTCGGGCTCCCCGACGTAAAAAGCGGCTCCCGCCCGTCGGGTTCCCCGACGCGAAAAGGGAGACAAGACAGCGCAACAAGATAGGGAATAGGGAATAGGGGATAGGGAATAGGGAATAGGGACTGTAATTCAGTTGATATTTTTTGTAGGCTTGGCAGCTAGTTCTTTCAAGGCATAGTCTTTAAATCGATCCATATCAGCTTGAAGAGTAGAATCTACCGCATTGCGGACAAAGCCATTATCCATCAACATTGCTAAAAATCCTGGCAATTCATAGGCAACTGTAAGTTTAACGATACTGCTGTCCTTGCGATCGTAAAATCTAATCGCCCCTCGATTTGGCAACCCATCGACTGATTCCCATTGAATAATTTGATTGGGAATCTCTTGCAGAATCCGCGACAACCAAGTAAATTCAAATGTCCTAGTCGCCAACTTCCAGCGCGAGAGTTCAGGTGTATCTGCGAGGATCTGTACTGATTCAATCCACTTAAAATAACGCGGCATCAATTCTATATTTTGCCACAGATCCCACACATGCTCGATCGGTGCAGCAACTTCAACTTGGACGCTATGTTCTAGCCATTCTGACATAATTTAAGGATGAGGGGATAGGGGACAGTGAACAACCTCAAACGTTCGATAGTTGAGTGGTTGGGCTTAATTTATCTGAATTAGCAATAATTGCTTGGGCGGCTTGTTTGCCGGAAATAGTTGCTCCTTCCATACTATCGATATAATCTTGGGCGGTGTAACTACCAGCTAGAAAGAAATTCTCAATTGGTGTAGCTTGAGTAGGACGGAACGGATCCATTCCTGGTTGTTCGCGATACAGTGATTGGGCAAGTTTGACGACACTCGACCAAGTTACATTTAATTCGCGCGATGTGGGGAACAGTTCGTGGACTTGGTTAATGACATGGTTAACAATTTCTTC
>JBJOOY010000499.1:0-2830 GCA_046051065.1 Cyanobacteriota bacterium | reverse complement strand
CGCCAAGTTATGATACAAAACTTGATTTCTCGTTGGCGTAGCCTACCGGAGGTAATCGCCTGAGACGGACTACTTTCGTGGACTTTCAGCCACTTTATGATTCACAAGTTCGCCATTTTATGGGTAAAGTGACATCTCAGATGCTAAACTCAATGCGATCGAGCAGTTGGTTACTGTTAGGGTCTGTATTTCTCATTCTACCAAACCCACATATTTTGAAGCACTACCGCATCTAGCTTCAAGCATCTGCAAGACTTTGGGGGGTATAGAGATCGCCATGAACTAGTCGTTGAAGATGGTGGCTTTCTAGTTCTAGGATCCGACGGGCAAAATCGGGATCGCGATCGAACATATCATCAAACATATCTACTGGTAATGCCAAAATTCTCGTGGGTGTGGCAGTTGCAAAGATCGTATTAGCTAAATCCGAATGAGATAATACTTCTAGTTCGTCTAGTACCTGCCCTGGTAATATGGCGACAATTTGGATTGATCGATCGGGTTGTTGATAGTGAATTTCAGCAGTACCTTCGATCGCCAGTAACAACTCTCGACAGGTATCCCCTTGCTCAGTAATTGAATCTCCGGCTGTATATACTTTGACAATCGATCGATTTGCGAGTTCGATTAATGTTTCACTATACACCCCATTAAAGAAGTCGCTAGTAGACAAATATATCAATTTTTCTAAGGTGGGAAAATCACTTAATTCTGCTGGAGACTTTTGACAGACTACCTGAGTCATTTCCTGCATCAGGGGGGTTAATTTACGGCTAGAGTCTTGCCAGAACCGCACCTGAGCTTGAGCGCGGGTGGAATCAATCAGATCGAGCAAATAGAGACTAGCCGCCTGCATGAGGGGATCTGGCTCGGATAGCATCGATTCTAAATGGATGGCGATTGCGGCGGGGGAATAGCTCGCCAGAGGAGTCGGAGTATCGCTGGGAGGGGCGTTTAATTGGTCTAAAACAATCGAACTCAATTTCCACCGGGATCGATCTGCTAGCAATTCTTGGAGGGCTGTAGAGTGAAGATGTCCAAGATCGCTGGCAATTCGTAATGCGGGGTGTTCGGGTTCGGTGGCGGATCCTCGATCGAGGTGTTCTAAGATTTCGAGTAATCCAATCACTAGCAATCTTTTGTGTTGTTTGACGATCGATTTAACTACTGATACAGTTGCTAGATCTGATTGGAGAATTGGCTGGTTGAGGGCATGGTATCGATCGATCGAATTTTGCAGTTGTTCTAAGAGAAGATCGGCACGACGAACGATCAGATGTTCGGGATCGAGATCTTCAATGATTGTGGTTTCTTCTTGGAGTGTAATTGAATAGTCACGGCGTAAAGCACGGAGTTCATTTTGTTCGCGCTGACGTAAATCGGTGGGAGAGTTTCGTGCTAATAAAGATTGTCTTTCTCTCAATGCTATGATCCTTTCTAATGCTTTGCGGTAGCCATTCAACCGCACGAGATTTTCCTTCGATCTTTGCTGCTGTGGATCGAGTAATTCTGGATCTTCCACGCCGAGTTCTACTAATACTTGACGGTGTTCGGGTTCGCTAATTTCTAATTCCGATCGAATCTGTTGCAATACTTCTAAACTGCTAGCGCTATTGACATAACCTTCTTCTAATGCCTCCCGCAGCACGCCTTTGTACGCAGCATGACGTTTTTCGCGCGTGAATTCGGGCAGAATTTTGGCTAAAACATAGACTTCATCCGTACTTAGATCGTCCAAAGATCTACCTGCTAAATACTGTTCCACATTGATGTTTAACTTCACCAACTGGCGACGCAAACGCATTGCGAGGTTCTCTCGATCGTATATTTCGGGACTTCGTTGCCAAGTGCGGTACAGCCACAGTGTACTCAATCCAGTCAGCAAGGCTTCATAGAAAAACTGAATTGGTAAAGGCAGTAATAAGATTAATGGTCTACCGCCGAAAATGAAAAAAAAGTTGAAGACTAAAAAAGTGCCAACAGTAAAGAGTCGATGCTGGATGATTTCTGGACTGATGGGTTGTTTGCGCCGATCGAGATATCCTCGATATTGATGTTCGATCGAACAACCGATCGCATATCCGGCATAACTAAATACCCCTAATGTCAAGGGAACCGCGACGATTTTGGCGATCGGAATTGGGTTTTTAAAAATATAGAAGCCAGGATCGAGCAACGTCGTCAATTGATTTGGTTGTCGCGCCCATGCTCCTGAAAAATAATAGTCCCAGTTACCCGCATATAGATAGTAATAGCTAAAATAACCGACTACCAGACCGATGTAACCATAATAAAGCCAACGTTGGTGCGGTTGAGTGACACTATCCCAGTAGGAGCGTTCGGCATCGATATCGATACAAGGTTTCTGACAAGCGACACAAGCACTACGTTCCTTACCATCAGGTTCGATAGTGCGACACATGGATTGGGTAATTTGTTGTTCTCCCACCTGTGCTTTGCTGGTAAATAATCCCCCTGGCTCGGCGTAAATAGTCTGCACTGGAGCCATCGGACAAAAGTATTGACACCAAGCTTTACCACCATATAAATAGCCAACGGTAATTGCGGCAATAATTGTCACTGCAAACCAGATAAATAGTGATGTTCGATCGGAGTTAATAAATAAAATCCGCGCACATAAGCCCACGTACAGCCAGCCAAATTGCACCCGTTGATAATTCCGCCCCAGCCAAGAAGTTGGCTGCACCTTTGCCAATTCGTGGCGCACTACTCCAGTTTTCGGATTCGTACGCGGAATCTGTCGCTGTTTGCCGAGAGCGCGAGGGATTTGCGAGAGAAATGAGAGGGGACAAATCCGCCGCCAGAGTTC
>JBJOOY010000498.1:0-6692 GCA_046051065.1 Cyanobacteriota bacterium | reverse complement strand
CTGGTTAGGGACTTACAAATAATAATTCATTCCACATAGATTGACTGATACCAGGATGGCATAATCGATTTATATGGCTGGAGCGATTTTATTGTTGGGAGTCCCTTAGAGGGATAGGTATTTGCGCTTGCCGCCATAAGTCATTACGACCTGTAGTCTCCCGTTAGAGAGTTTTACTTGGGGTGTACCCGCAGGTGACCTAGACATGGGTATAAAATAGTAATTTTGTACTTAATTTTACCCCGAACTTACCCCAATAGACACCATTAATCGAGGTGTCTACCCCAATAGAACAAAATGCTAATAATGACGGAAAACTCAAAAACCTCGCACATGGCGAGGTATGAGGGGATGGGCAACGCGAGGCTCGAACTCGCAACCAACGGATTAAGAGTCCGATGCTCTACCATTGAGCTAGTTACCCTTGTAGTAATTTATCCATTTTAGCAGAAACCAATTACTAATTATTAACAAAGCCCACTAGTTCGGCAACATCAGTGATAACCTCAGCTATGATGGAGACTAGGGCTACGTCTCAGCACACTTGAAGAGCTCTCGGCCCTCTGAAGGAGGCTGCGGCGAAAATCGACTCTACAGAGATTTTCTCAGGTCAAGTTCTTAATGTTAAAAATTATACTTAAAATATTATTTTAGTCGCTATTTTTTTACTTACCCTACCCACAACATCAGCATCAAGAGAATCACCATCACTGAGAGTTTTGGATCGTAAACTCAGTTTGACTTGTTGCTGCAAATTGACTCTTGCTTCTGGTTCTCCCTAGAGAGACTGTGCAAACGGGTAGTTTCTGTCTTAACTAGATTCGGTGCCAACGAAATCGCTACATTTTAACTTTTATTATGAATCATCCTCCACGCAAGCATCAGTCTTTTACCGTCACTACGCCACTATATTATGTGAATGACATTCCGCATATCGGACATGCTTATACGACGATGGCAGCCGATACGATCGCCAGATGGCAACGACTTCAGCAGCTTGATGTGCTACTAATTACGGGCACTGATGAGCATGGTCAGAAAATCGAACGGACGGCAATTGCAGCGGGCGTAAGTCCTCAAATCCATTGCGATCGAATTGTGGCACAGTTTGATGAGCTATGGCACAAGCTCAATATTCAATACGACAGGTTTAGCCGGACGACAGCCCCCAATCATCAGATTATCGTCAAGGAGTTTTTCCAGCGAGTTTGGGAGCGGGGAGATATTTACCAGGGCAAACAACAGGGTTGGTACTGCGTCTCTTGTGAAGAATTTAAGGAGGAACGGGATTTACTCGCCGATCGTCATTGTCCGCTGCATCCGAGCAAACAAGTAGAATGGCGGGACGAAACTAATTATTTTTTCCGTCTGTCTAAATATCAACAACAATTAGAAGCTTTATATACCGATCGACCCGATTTTATTCGACCGAATAGTCGTCGCAATGAAGTATTAAAATTTGTCGAACAAGGATTACAAGATTTCTCGATTTCGCGGATTAATGTTGAATGGGGAATTCCGCTACCAGCCGATCCCCACCAAACAATTTATGTCTGGTTTGATGCTTTGTTGGGATATATGACAGCATTACTTGCCGATGGGGTCGAAGCTAGTCTAGATAACGCATTGAGTCAGCGCTGGCCGATCGATTTACATCTAATTGGTAAAGATATTTTGCGGTTTCATGCGATCTATTGGCCAGCGATGCTGATGTCAGCAGATTTACCGATTCCGCAGCACATTTTTGCCCACGGTTACTTTACTGTTGATGGTAAAAAAATCAGTAAAAGTGAAGGAAACGCGATCGCGCCAATTCCTTTAATCGATCGATATGGAGCCGAACCGTTACGTTATTATTTTCTCAAGGAAATCGAGTTCGGACAGGATGGCGATTTTAACGAACTGCGGTTTGTCGAAATTGTTAATGCCGATCTTGCCAATAGTTTAGGTAACTTAGTCAATCGGACGATTAGTATGGCTAAAAAGTATTGTCAAGGGCAGGTGCCAAACTGCAATGCTCAAGATATCCTCGCAGACAATCCCCTGAAGCTGTTGGGACAAGAATTAGGATCCCAGGTGGATCGATCGTATAATAATCTAGCGTTTAAAGATGCTTGTGAAACAATTTTAAACTTGGTGCACTCTAGTAATAAATACATCGACGATCTTGCGCCGTGGACTTTATATAAACAAGATAAGCATTCAGAATTAGCTCACGTCTTATATTCTGTTTTAGAATCAGCTCGGTTGTCAGCCTATTTACTATCACCGATCGTGCCAAAAATAAGTACAGATATTTATCATCAATTGGGCTTAAATCTCGATTTCGATCTTGTCTGCGGCAATCACACTCGATCGATTCTAGAATCGCTAGACTTGCCGCTCGATCTCGATCGTCATCAGGAATGGGGGATCCTCACGGCCAATTGGCCGCTAGGCGAACCTCGGCCGATATTTACTAAATTAGAGCCACCAAATTAGGATTATTCAATAGCTTAAAAACGATCTAGCTAAAAGTATCTCCAAATTTTCATGCTGGAGGAATCGGAAATTTTATAGATCGTATAAGTTTTTCAAATATATTTAAAACAAAATTTTTCAAAACTTTTTTAAAATTCACAATTAGCCCGGCAATGATAAATACTTTCAATCATGATGAAAAATCGATATTTTCAGCACAACAAGTTCTGGAAAATCGTGGACGGGTGGCAATTTTTGTCGATGGGTCTAATTTATTTTATGCAGCACTGCAATTAAATATCGAAATAGATTATACAAAGTTGTTAGCTCGGCTTACGGGTGGCTCTAGACTACTCAGATCTTTCTTTTA
Organism: Cyanobacteriota bacterium; assembly: GCA_046051065.1. Taxonomy (GTDB): domain Bacteria; phylum Cyanobacteriota; class Cyanobacteriia; order Cyanobacteriales; family Chamaesiphonaceae; genus Chamaesiphon. The sequence goes on along the minus strand of JBJOOY010000498.1, from coordinate 3,862 downwards.
TACTGGAGTCGATCGTAATAATGAGAAACAACAAGGGTTTCTATTATGGATGCGGCGGAACGGTTATCGAGTAATTGCGAAAGACTTAGTCCAACTACCCGATGGTTCCAAAAAGGCTAACCTCGATGTCGAAATTGCTGTGGATATGATGGCTCTAGTCGGATCCTATGACACTGCTGTCCTCGTCAGCGGCGATGGAGATCTGGCTTACGCTGTCGATGCTGTCAGTTATCGAGGGGTACGGGTAGAGGTAGTTAGTCTGCGATCGATGACTAGTGATAGTCTAATTAATGTGTCAGATCGCTATATCGATCTCGAAAATGTGAAGGAAGAAATCCAGAAAATACCCAGGAGCAATTTATCGATTACCCCCGATGGTTGGAGCTAATTCAGCGATGCTCTCGCACAAGCTGCTGCGCCAACGATTTGGATTACTTGAGCTGCTAGATGAACAGATATCGCTGGATAAATTTTGGATGGGCAATCGCCTTGGGGATCTGTGGTTGTCAGTCCACAGATAAGTCACCATCTCCATCTCCACCATCATCAAAGATCGAAGCTCAGTTAGGATTAGACAATCTGAGCTTCGAGCAAGTAGATAAACAAGGTAAACCCTGGTGGAAAGTTCGAGCAGAACGTGGCGTATACGCTCCCGATCGCAAGGTGGCTAAAGTAACTAATTTAAGCGGAGATCTCTATCAAGATGGTCAAATTATTCTCCATATCACCGCGAAAACTGGCGAGTTAGAACAAGATGGTGAAAAAGTTATTCTGCGGGGCGATGTCATTGGGCGGGAAACTCGCAATCATCTGGTTATTAGCGGTCAAGAGGTCGCGTGGCAACCAAAATCAGATTTACTCACTATTCGCGATCGCGTCCAGGCAAACCATCCAAAATTTCAGGCGAATGCCAGTGAGGGTAAGTATTTCAGCCGCAAACAACAGTTGGACTTAGCTGGCAAAATTACCGCATTTTCTCCAGATCCGCGCTTGGCAATGCAAACCGAGCGCCTGACTTGGCTGGTCAAAACCCAAAAAGTTAGCGGAGATCGTCCCGTCCAGGTTCAACGCTATCAATCTGAAAAAATTACGGCCCGAGTGACGGCTAATAGCTTCGATAGCGCACTCGATCGCCATAATATCAACTTACGCGGTAATGTGCGGTTAAATGCCATCAAGCCCCTAATTCAGGTCGATGGTGAATCATTTAACTGGAGGTTCGATCGAGATCTAGTCACAGCCGATCGACCCCTAACGATCGTTCATCAACAAGAAGCAGTTACACTTAACGCTAACAGTGGCGAGCTAGATCTTAAAAACTCAATCGCTACACTCATCGGCAATGCTCGCGGTATCGCTACTCGCAATCAAGCAAAACTTAGTGCCGACAAATTAGTTTGGCAAATGACTTCACAACAGCTCATCGGAACTGGTAATGTGATGTATCAACAGGTCGATCCACTAATTAAATTTACTGGCACGCGCGGCGTTGGGAAATTACAAGACCAATCGATCTCTGTCAGTAGTAATAGTAAGCAACAGGTTCGGACAGAGTTTATTCCGAAGTAGTGGACAGTGAATAGTAGGTTACCAAATATATATCGGTTACTAATCTACTGAAGTACAGTTAGTTTTCTACTCGCTAGCCACTAGCCACTAGTCACTAGCCACTAGCCACTTTCACAACTAACTGCCAACCTTACTAGATTCGAAACCGCTATCACAAACAACAAAATCACGCTAAATTTATCATCTTCCCGTGCAGCAATCCGTCTCACCAGAACAGCTCAAACAACGTCGCCGCGAATTGCGACAGCAACGGCGAGTTCGAGCGGTCAAATCTATCTGGCGATTTGCTTGTATGAGTGGACTTTTGGTTGGGATTGTCTGGCTTGTCAATCAACCTGAATGGACGCTCTCCAAACCCGAACAGGTGCGGATCGAGGGTAATAGATTTCTGACTGAAGCGACGGTACGATCGATCCTGGCGATTCCTTATCCACAATTTATGATGGAGTTGTCACCAGAGCAGTTAAGCGCACGGTTACTCGAACGCGGATCGATGACAACCTTGAGGATCGATCGAGGGTTACTACCCCCACGGTTACTCGTTCGAGTGAGCGATCTGCCGCCAGTGGCGCGGATTGTGGAAAATGAAAGTAGTGAAACTCAAAAATTTGTAGATGCACGCGGACTGCAATTACCGATCGCTAGCTATCGATCGATCGTCCAACAATCACCGCCCAATTTACGATTGAGAGTCACAGAAGGCGAAACCTGTCCTGGTTGGACTCAGCTATATCGATCGATCCAGACTAGTCCCGTTGCCATTGGTATTGTCGATTGCCGCAATCCTCAAAATTTATTTTTACAAACCGAAGTTGGCAAAGTCAGATTGGGCAGTATCCAGGATGAATCGCGGCTTAATGCCCAAATCCAAAAACTCGATCGACTTCGCGACTGGAAACAATCGACCCCCAATGCTGAAACCTTTGAATATCTAGATCTAGAGAATCCCGACTCACCCCATCTCCAGCTCAAGCCATTTCCTCGCAGCACACCCGCATCATCTCGATCTGAATAATTGCTACATCTAACTACATCAAAAACATTCAATATAATATTTTTATAGCTAAAAGATATGCTTCTATAATCGCCATATTCTAGTTCGATCGAGCCTCCGGTTTACGACCGATCGACTGAGCTCCAGCAATATTAAGCAATGAGTTGTAATTACATTCAACGACATCAAAAACATGCAGGGGGAAATTTTATAGCTTAAAGATGTGCTTTTATAATCTCAATATTCTAGTCCGATTGTTGATCGAACAACCGAACTCCAGCAATAGCTAGCACGGATCCGATCCACCGCTAATTAAAAAAAAGCGAGATTGTATCCACAGCTATATCAAGCAACCTCAAAAAATATATACAATGCGAGTTAATATGCTTTAAAGCTCAAATGAATAACTAGCGCATGAACAATTCCAGCCCGACCTCTTACCCCGGATTCAAGAGCAACAACTCAACCCGAGATAGTTACAGCATACCAATGGATGAAAGAGCGTCCGATGAGATCATGTTTAGCAGTGCAGCCCGTATCAAAGTAATTGGTGTCGGCGGCGGTGGTAGCAATGCGGTAAATCGGATGATCGCCAGCGATATCGAAGGGATTGAGTTTTGGACGATGAACACTGACGCGCAAGCTCTATCCAATTCAGATGCATCGCGACGGATTCAATTAGGACAAAAGCTCACACGTGGACTTGGTGCTGGTGGCAACCCTGCTATCGGACAAAAAGCCGCTGAAGAATCCCGTGAAGAAATTGCCCAAGCTCTAGAAGGAGCAGATTTGGTATTTATCACTGCGGGAATGGGGGGTGGAACTGGAACTGGTGCGGCACGAATTGTCGCAGAAGTTGCGAAAGAAATGGGTGCACTCACAGTAGGCGTCGTTACTCGGCCCTTCACCTTTGAAGGTCGCCGACGCACTAGTCAAGCAGAAGAAGGAATTAGTGGATTGCAAAGTCAGGTTGACACTCTGATTATTATTCCTAATGATAAACTACTGCAAGCAATTAACGAACAAACTCCAGTCCAAGAAGCTTTTCAGATCGCTGATGACGTACTTCGATCTGGGGTACAGGGGATTTCTGATATTATCACCATCCCTGGACTGATCAACGTTGACTTTGCTGACGTGCGGACGGTAATGGCGGATGCTGGTTCAGCTCTGATGGGCATCGGTGAAGGATCTGGCAAATCACGAGCGCGGGAAGCCGCAGTGCAAGCAATTACCTCACCATTACTGGAATCTTCGATCGAAGGTGCGCGCGGTGTTGTCCTAAACATCACTGGTGGT
>JBJOOY010000497.1:0-8278 GCA_046051065.1 Cyanobacteriota bacterium | reverse complement strand
ATCGAGGCTTCCGATATATTGAAGCCTTGGTGATTGCCTTAATTACCGTAATTGGGGGCTGTTTTATCGCCGAATTGATGTTTGCGCGTCCCGATGTTGGTGGGATTTTACAAGGCTTTATCCCGCAAGCAGAAATTGTGAGAAATCCAGAAGCACTATATCTTGCGATCGGGATTTTGGGCGCGACGGTGATGCCGCACAATCTATATTTACATTCAGCGATCGTTCAAACCCGCAATTGGCAAGATACTCCAGCTCAGAAACGCGAAGCGATTAAATTTGGGACGATCGATTCGACGGTGGCTTTATCACTAGCTTTATTTATCAATGCCGCAATTTTGATTTTAGCCGCAGCAGTGTTCTATACTTCTGGCAAACACGATGTCGCAGAAATTCAAGATGCTTATCAGCTATTATCGCCGATGTTGGGAGTTGGTCCAGCCAGTGCGATTTTTGCGATCGCGTTATTAGCCTCCGGTCAAAATTCTACTTTAACGGCGACGATGGCGGGGCAAATTGTGATGGAAGGGTTTTTACACATTCGCTTGAAACCCTGGGTGCGTCGTTTTGCTACCCGATTGGTGGCAATCGTACCAGCGTTGTTAACGATTATATTTTTTGGTGAAGGCAGTACGACTAGTTTGCTAATTTTGAGTCAGGTAATTCTGAGTTTACAGCTTTCGTTTGCAGTAATTCCACTGATTATGTTTACTAGCGATCGACGATTGATGGGCGAGTTTGTCAATCCTTACTGGCTTAAGGTTTTAGCTTATGCAGTGGCTACGATAATTGTCGGCTTGAATGGTTGGTTGATATTTCAGACAGTTTTAGGGTGGTTACATCACTAGAAGTATCGGCGTTGGTGAATTAACCTGAGATCGGGAACACCTAAATATCGCTAACTGCTTAGGTGGGCAAGTCCATTAATACCGCAGTTGCTGACTGGTAACGATCGTTAAAATGATAAGTAACCATTTTATCGATTACTTTAGCCAAAGCGGGGGAGACAACGGCAAGATCGTGCCAAATTAAATTCCCAGTTTTGTCATCGACTGGTAGATAGCGGGGATGAGTATTAGTCAGCGCCTCGATCGCGATCGTGCCTAAAGCATAGATATCGCTGCTAAAATTGGGTTTACCCGCATATTGCTCGGGCGGTGTATAGCCGCGAGTACCGATCGCAATGGTCATACTTTGTTCCTCGATAATTTGGGGTTGGATTTCTTTGACCGCGCCAAAATCAATCAATACGAGCTTACCATCATGTCGATCGCGGATAATATTACCTGGTTTGAGATCGCGATGAATCACATACTGACTGTGAACGAAGCCCAGCACGGGTAATAACTGCTTTAATAGATCCACTACTCGATCCTCGCGCCAGGGTTCTGTTGCGGCTTCTAACTCTCGATCGAGTGGCGTACCATCGATATATTCTTGCACTAGATAAAACTCTTGCTGGTGCTCGAAATAAGCCAAGAGATGGGGAATTTGGGGATGATGTCCTAATTTAGATAAAATCTCAGCTTCAGTATTAAATAATCGCCGTGCCAAATTAACAAAATTTGCATCCCTTCTGGCTGGTGCCAATTGTTTGATCACACATTGCGGTTTGCCAGGACGCTTGGTATCCCGGGCTAAATAAGTGATGCCAAAGCCACCAGAACCCAAAGTAAATTCTGCCTGATAGCGCCCATCCAGCAGGTAATCGGGTGGCATCGCAGTGATGCTAGGGATGGGACTTTGCACTCTCTGGCGAGTAGGGCTGGGCTGATAAGGGATAGTTTGATTGGGATCTAGCTCGGTGGAGAGATCCTGTCTGAGAGTGGGATCTAGGTTACGACGAGGATCGACTTGAGTCGTAGGATCTAGTCCTCTGGAGGGATATTGCTCTGTCTGACGATCGATCCTGGTTCCTGGTAGTTGTGGTTCTGATTGTACGACAGTGGCTGCTGTTGTTGGTGCGGTTTGACGCAGGAGCTGTTTGAGTTCGGCGATAATTTCGTCCTGGCTACTTGCCAGACTTGCCATATCTTGCTGCTTTTGCTGGGTTTGATAGCTAGTCAGCCCCAATACGCCAATACTACTGAAAATTAAACCGATCGATGGACTCAACAGGGGTAGCCAACCCATGTTCATAAAAGCGATCGCAAATCCACCGACTAAGAGAATTGCCGCACCGCCAGTCACGATTAATAATCGCACGGGATGGCGAACGTACCAAGCGAGTAAACTCCCTGTCAAACACCAACCCCCAATCCACAGCCCTTCCATCCACTCGGGAATAAACCACCACAGGGGTTGTTTATCCAAAACGGCACTGAGAATTTGGCTGGTAATTTGGGCGTGCACCATCACCCCTGGCATGACGACATCTTCTGCTTTACCTGCACTGTAGGGGGTGATAAATTCATCCTTGAGCGAATGGGCGGTAGAACCAATCAGGACGATCCGATCTTTAATTAACTTGGGATCGACTCGACCTGTTAATACATCTGTAACTGAAACGATCGGTGCCACTTGATTAGGCGATCGATAATTCAGTAAAATTTGGTAACCCCCAGCCTCTGCTTGCTGATATCCGCCATCATTGATAGTGAGGGGTTTAAAGTGAGTGGAACCAAGCTGAAACTGTTGTTTGGCGTCGGACGGTCCTTGCAGATTATGCTTGCGAAACAGATACTCTTGGGCGAGTTGCATCGATAGTGCGGTGCCACTAGTACAAGGAGATTTGGGATCGGGCGGGATAAATAATAATGCCCGCCGGACGACACTATCTGGATCGATCAATAGATCTACATAGCCTAATTGTTCGGGCGGAATCCCTGGCGGACCGCCAATCCCGGGGTTTTTGAGATTCCCGTGTTGGCACACCGGAATAATTTTATCGTTCTTATTCCAGATTTCGACTAGCTCTGCATGTCCTGGATTGACAGGGTTAGCCCGAAATACGTCTAAGCCAATCAAACTGGCTTGACTATCCGTGAGCTTTTGGATCACTTGGGCAATGGTGTGATCTGGTAACGGCCAAGCTTTCTGGCGATTGATATCTTCGTCGGTAATCCCGACAATCAATAACCGAGGATCTGGCTGGGCACTAACGCGCCAGCGGACACTGCGATCGTAAGCAGCTAATTCTCCCGTCTCTAGCCAGCCGAGCTGTTTGGCACCTAAGACTAGTCCGGTTACTCCCAAGCTAACGCCTAAAACCGTCATCACACCCCAAGGTATTTTGCGGCTGATGGGAGATTTCCAGAGCGATGATAGTTTCAGCATAGGAATAGGAATAATCGTTTAACGATCGACAATAACAAATTACCAGATCTTGGGGGATTGGGATTTCACCTCCTAATAACTACCATATTAATCGCAAATGAACCGATCGAGTGCATGGTCTAAAATTCATAGTTGCAATCTCGATCGCAAATTAGTAGCGATCGAGATCTACTATTCTAGGTTAATGATTAAATGACATTGCTTTCCCAAATGCCGGACGCTCGGACAGCATTTTAATATAATTAACTATATTAAGATTACTTGCTGTTCGATCGATAGATGTTTGCGATCGTATTTCTGATTGAGATATAACAAAATCGCTCCAGATTCAAATAGTGTAAAATCTTTACTTATTACTTATTACTTATTACTTATTTCACACCCGTAATTCAAACCCATTCAGATACTCCCGTGGTTTAGTCGGATCGAAAGCAACTCGATCGATAAATGCTTCTGGCTGCTCGAGTTTGAGTTGACCTCTAGGCAAATTCAACCCAAAAGCCTTAGCAACATCAGCATAAGCGGCAGTAGGATAAAGTTTAGCAATAATGCTACTAGCACCATCAGGATAGCTGCCGAGATTATGTTGATTCCATCGTACCATCTGCGTTAACACCCAAACAGCATGAGAGTGCCAAAGAAAATTAGCATGGTTGGGTTGTTGGAGATATTTACTTGCTTGAAAGTGAAAGATTTGAAAATCAGTAACTTTGTCAATCTGAGCTTTACCTTCGATTGCGCCATAGTTATAACTACCTGTGAGAATCTGTTGCCAATTCCGATTATTTCCCACATCAGTGTATTCAGACTTGCCTAACATTGGTGCGAGTGTAGCGAGATTTTTTTCGTTTTCACAGTATTGACAAGATTCTAATACTGCTGCCATCATTGCTCTAGCAGTGTTGGGACGCTCCTTAAGCCAAGTGTCGAGTGTAGCTAGAATTTTTTCAGGATGCCCGTGCCAAACATCTCGATCGAGATACGCTGTAAAGGCTTTTTTATCGGCGATCGTTTGTTGATTAAATAATTCGTCAGTTGCATAGCCGATCAGTTTACCACTATCTAATCCGGCAATAATATCATTGGGTGCTAATACTTGAAATTTCAGATCTCGTTCGGCATCGATGCCCATCGAACCAAACCAATATCTAGTTGTATAATTAGACATGGCAGCGGGGTGAGCGATCGCAAATCCTGGCGGTTGTTTCATGCCACGCAAGAATTTATTATAGGCAGTTTGCAATTCGCGGACGGTACTATATAACGGTAATGGTCGCAAACCGCTTTTCCAGGCTGGGGCACCCAAACTAATACTATTACCGTTGAGATTTAGCCCCATTAACGCAACTGTTTTGGCATTACCTGAATCTTGCTGTCGATCGGTTTGTGTCGATTTCCTTGAGGATTTTTGACCTCGATCGGGACTAAAATGCTCCCATAGTGGCATGGCAAATAAACTTTGCGTGGCATCCAATTTGCCACTATGCAATTCTTGTTGAACTCGCTCCCAATTTGGCTGTTTTACTAGCGTAACATTCAAGCCATATTTCTTGAACATCCCTTTCTCTTTGGCAACTATTAGTGGTAGACAATCCAAACCAGAAACAATCCCAATGTTCAGATCGGTTTTTTCTAACTTGCCAAAACTAGCTGGGGGCTGAGTAAAATGAGTACTTCCTTGGTTGATACAAGCGGCAATGCTAAAACCTGTAGCGGAGAGAGCACTGTATTGCAAAAATCGGCGACGCTTCATGGGATGCCTAAATATCGGTAAAATCGAGGGGATATGCTTGCGTTTGTCCCGATCGGATCGGTATCCAGGGCAACTAAGACATGGACTAGTTGATATTAACATCCCGATCGATCGACATTAGACTGACAGTAATGAAAATTTCAACCCCAATCGAATTTTGCCGATCGGCGATTTTTGTTACATAACATCACTATCCCTTCCCTTTGTCAGTGGCATCTGGTATTACTAGCGAGAGGATAGTCGATCGAAAAAGTATGAACATGGCACAGTACGATAGTATCTTCAACGCCGAAGAGTATGCCGAAGAGCCCTTAAATGAAGCCGAAGGCTTGGCGGCAATGGTGCTCATCGCTGCATTGGCAGATAACCCGAAAGAGTTGGTTTCTCCAGATCTATTTTTAGATATTCTGGCAGATTTTGACTTATATGCGGAGTATTCAGATGAAGATCTGTTATCCATGGTCGATCGATTGACGACAATCGTTCACAGTGAAGGGATGGGGGCATTATTTAATGCAGCCGATGAAGCAATTCCTGACGATCTAGTGCCCGATGCCTATGCGGCGGCGATTCTAACCAGAATGGATCCAGATACAGGCAAGATCTCCGCCACTCGACAGGTATTTTTGACAGAATTACAAGCAGTGCTCGATATTGATGATGCTGAAGCTGCCGAAGTAATGGCAGAAATTCAGAAAGCATTTGCAGGTGAGGAGGGATAATCCGCCGGAAATCAAAACCGATGCCAATCAACTGGGTTATACTGGTTAAGTTTGACACCTGTAAAAAGCCTTGGGAATCGACCTGCGCAGTTACGTTTTTATCGATCGCTTGCAACGTCAGCACGCGGCATACTTGGGCACTGAAGCCCAGGGCTTTTTACCATTGCCATCGGATTCTTCCCTGTGGATTGAAGTTTCGCCAGGAGTGGAAATCAATCAGATGATGGATATTGCCCTCAAGTCAGCGCAGGTAAGACCAGGTGTGCAGATTATCGAACGGCTGTACGGATTGATGGAAATCCATGCTAGCAATCAGGGCGATGTCCATGCCGCCGGACGGGCAATTTTAGATTATTTGGGAGTGAATCGGTCTGAGTGTCTTAAACCACGAGTGATTTCGAGTCGAATTATTCGGAATATTACCGCACATCATACCCAGATGATCAATCGCAGTCGGCGGGGAAATATGATCCTCGCGGGGCAGACGCTATATGTATTAGAGGTAGAACCCGCTGCCTATGCCGCGATCGCCGCTAATGAAGCCGAAAAATCAGCGCTGATCAATATTCTCCAAATTTCAGCAGTAGGCGCATTTGGGCGACTGTATCTCGGCGGTGAGGAACGGGATATCGTTGCGGCTGAGTCGGGCATCATCGCTGCATTAGAGAATTTGCCCGGTCGTCAATTTCCAGCACAGGGCAAAAAGGAGTAGGCAATGGGAGTTAGTGCCGATCTCGCGTTGCGACAGGGCGCGGTAGTTTGGTTGAGCTGGCGGCGAGCTCATCATCCTCAAGTGCCAGACTTGAGCGGTCTTCAGCTGATGGACATGAATTTGCGCGGCGCAGATCTACACGATACCAATCTCCGGAGATCGAATTTAAGTGGTGCCAAACTCGTTGCGGCAAATCTGCTGGGGGCAAATCTCAGTCATGCAATTCTCGATCGAGCCAATTTAATTAATGCTAATTTACAATCGATCGAAATTATCGATGGACGGGCAATCGGCGCGAACTTTTGTCGGGCAAACTTAGCTCAAGCCAATCTGATCGCCTGTAATTTTACAGATGCTAACTTATGGGAGGCAGATTTAACGCTCGTAAATGCGATCGCCACTAACTTTACCTCAGCTCGATTGCGGGGTGCAGATCTGACCCAAGCTAGTTTACATCGATCGAATTTCTGTTATGCAGATCTGATTCAAGCTAACCTTGCCCAAGCAGATCTGAGTCAAGCAATCTTAGCAGAGGTTGAACTGGGTTCGGCACATTTGTATCGAACTAACTTGACCCAAGCGCGATTGACTCGATCGCATCTAGTGAATATCTATGCCGCTGGCGCTAATTTCGATCGGGCAAATTTAACTCGTGCCGATTTATCGTGGGCAAATCTGAGTAAAACAATTTTCACTGGTGCCAACTTAACAGATACTAACCTGCGCGGTGCCGATTTAACTGGTGCCGATTTAACTGGCGCTAATTTATCTGGTGCTAATTTATCTGATACTAATCTCAGTCGAGCCATTTTAGATCGAGCAAATTTAGCAGATGCGATCGTCACAGGTGCAAATTACTAGGTATTCTGCCGGATCTAGCGGTAGCAATAGTGAATTAATGGATACACACTCAAATATCTCTCCCACAGTGGAGCCAACTCGATCGTGAATAAAACTTTAATTGTTAGCATTTTAATCGGTGGAATCTGGGGTAACATCTCGTCCTCATTAATTAAACCAGCCGTTGCCGATAACCTCCCTGCTGTGCAGCCAGCAGCGAAGATGGTAATGAATTCAGCCAAAATCCAGTTATTAGACGCTGGAGCCGAACCTCGCCGCGAATTGAAATTTCGACCCGTAGCCAATACCAAACAAACCATGACGATGACTATGGGTATGTCGATGGAAATGATCATGGGCGAATCACCTTTACCCAAAACACCCATCCCCAAAGTGGTGATGAAAATCGACTTAGCGGTAGGCAAAATCGAGCCATCTGGAGATATTAATTATACTTTTAGCTATGGTGATATCAAAGCGATCGGCAATCGGGATACACCCCCCGAAATGCTGGCTGCGATGCAGAAGAGTTTGAAAAATCTGAAGGGGATGTCAGGTAATGTCGTAATTAGTAGTGGCGGACAAGTCAAGAGTAAAAATTTGGTTTTACCTAAAACGATAGATCCGCTGATGAAACAAACTTTAGAGCAACTAGATAAATCCATGGACCAATTCTCCGCCCAATTGCCGTTAGAACGAGTCGGATTGGGTGCAAAATGGCAAACAACAAATTCGCTTCAGGTGCCTGGCATTCAGCTCAATCAGTCTGCAACTTATGAAATTGTCGAGCTTAACGATCGCGGGATGACAATTAAAACTAAAGTCACTCAAACAGCTCCACAGCAAGATCTCAACCTTCCAGGTGCAGGGAAAGAAGTTAAAGCTAGATTAAATTCACTTACTTCTAATGCCGAAGGTAGATCTGTGGTGGTATTTGATTCGTTATTGCCAGTTTCAGGTCAAGTATCGGGAATT
>JBJOOY010000496.1:0-2739 GCA_046051065.1 Cyanobacteriota bacterium | reverse complement strand
CATATATCGATCGAGTTCTGGCAATTCGGCATAAGGTAAAGCATTTTGAGCCGGATCGAAATCATGAAGATTTCCTAATAGAAACCGCGCGGTATTCCGAATCTTTCTGGAAGCATCGGATATTTGCTTGAGAATATTTGGGCCGATTAAAACATCATTAGCATAATCTACCGATGATAACCACAACCGCACAACATCGGCACCATAAGCTGGATCTTTTTGCTGATTTTTGCCGCCATTCATGATCGTCATGGCATCGACAATATTCCCTAATGATTTACTCATTTTCTGGCCTTTTTCATCTAACACGAATCCATGTGTTAAGACGGTTTTAAAAGGAGCAATCCCATTATTTGCTACGCTCGTGAGTAAACTCGATTGAAACCAGCCCCGATGTTGGTCGGAACCTTCGAGATAGAGATCGACTGGATATTTTAAATTATCCCGCTGCTGGGCTACTGCCGCCCAAGATGAGCCGGAGTCAAACCACACATCCATCGTATCCATCCCCTTCCGGTAGGTACGACCATTATCACGATAAGATTCGGGTAATAAGTCCGCCACAGACATCGAATACCAAGCATCAGAACCATGCTCGGCGAAGATTGCTTTAACGCGATCGATCGTTTCTGCTGTTAATAATGGCTCGTTAGTTTCCTCATCATAGAAAACCGGAATCGGTACACCCCAATTGCGCTGACGGGAAATACACCAATCCGAGCGTTCGGCAACCATTGCGGTAATCCGATTTTCACCGATCGCGGGAATCCATTCAACTTCCGCAATCGCTGTTAATGCTGCTGCTTTAAACCCTTTCACCGATGCAAACCACTGTTCGGTAGCGCGAAAGATGGTTGGTTTCTTCGTCCGCCAATCGTAGGGATATTTATGTGAATATGCTTCTTCGAGAATTAAGGAATGCTCTCGACTGAGAGCCTGAATTACTAATTCATTCCCCTCGCCGAGGACATTCGCACCTTTAAATAATTCTCCCGCTTCCTCAGTGAAATTTCCGTCGCCATCTACAGGTGCGAGCATCGGTAGACCATACTTCTGACCGGAGATATAATCTTCTTGACCATGACCTGGAGCTGTATGTACCAAACCAGTACCTGATTCAGTCGTGATATAATCACCACCGATAATTACGGGACTCTGGCGATCGTACAGTGGATGTTTATAGGTAGAGTGTTCTAACTCTGCGCCTTTAATTGTCGCCTTGGCATCCAGATTCAGATTAAATTTAGCAGCTAAACCCGCCACCAGATCCGCCGCGACGATCGTATACTTGGAGCCAGTATAATTACGACCTTCAGGTGCGCTAACTTCGACGATCGCGTAATTCAGTTCGGAATTCACAGCTACGGCTAAGTTAGCGGGGATAGTCCACGGTGTAGTCGTCCAGATCGCGACTGATAAATCGTCCTGAAATGGCTCTAAAATCGCCTTCGCCCGATCGGTAACTTGCGTTACTTTAAAAGCTGTAAAAATACTCCGCGAGACGTGATTGTCGGGATATTCTAGCTCTGCCTCTGCTAACGCTGTTTTAGAACTGGGACTCCAATGTACGGGTTTCAAGCCGCGATAGATATAACCCTTCAACACCATTTGACCGAAGACACCGATTTGGGCGGCTTCGTATTCTGGCTGGAGGGTGAGATAGGGTTTATTCCATTCTGCCCAGACACCCATCCGTTGAAAACAAAGTTTCTGTTCCTCAACAGTCTTGAGGGCAAATTCCGCCGCTTTGTGTCGGAGTTCTAATGGGGTCAGATTTTTACGTTCTTCTGGTTTGAGATTTTGGATTACTTTCAATTCGATCGGCAGTCCATGACAATCCCAACCAGGCACATACCGTACTTTCCGCCCCTTGAGCAGTTGATAGCGGTTGATGATATCTTTGAGTGACTTACCGAGAGCATGACCCATATGTAACGCCCCATTGGCGTAGGGAGGGCCGTCGTGGAGGACAAAAACTTCACCTGGATTTGATTGTGACAGCCGTTCAAAAATCTGCTCGTCTGCCCAGAATTTTTGCAGTTCGGGTTCCCGTTTGACCGCGTTTGCCCGCATGTCAAACTTAGTCTGGGGTAAATTTACGGTATTTTTGTAACTTCCTGGTGCTGCCACAGTAGTAAATGCTGAATGGTTTACGGTATCCGTATATTATAGGGTGAGAGGATCGGGGTTGATCATTTTAATGTAAAGTTACTTGTGTCGAACTGTGGCGAGGACGAATCGATCGAGTCCGGCTAGATCGTCGATAATCTGAATATCGTTATAACTACCTCGATCGAGCAATAACTCTCTCACTGTCTCACCCTGTCCAGCCATCATTTCAATTAACCAGATCCCCCCATCCTGAAGATATTCAGGGGCAGTATCTACTAATGCCCGAATTGCGGCTAAACCATCTACCCCACCATCTAAAGCGAGATGTGGCTCATGATTGGTTACCTCCGGCTGCAATTTTAATACCTCCTCAGCGGGAATATATGGCGGATTAGAAATTATGCCAGCTACTCGTCCCTGAAGATGACCTAAAGATGACCACCAACTCCCGTGACTAAAGTGGATGCGTTGACTTAACTGCTGAGTGAGAGCATTCCTGCGAGCGACTTCTAGCGATGCCAAACTACAGTCTACAGCGAAGATATTTGCATCAGGTAGCTCTTTTGCCAACCCGATCGCAATTGCGATCGGGTTGGCAAAAGAGCTACCTGATGCAAATATCTTCGC
>JBJOOY010000495.1:0-4404 GCA_046051065.1 Cyanobacteriota bacterium | reverse complement strand
CATTGCCCGTCGCAATTTATCGGTACCAAGTTTATCCTCACCCCAGAGCGCAGATGCCGCTCGCCGCAATTTATCCATCCCCAACTTGTCATCACCAAAAAGTGACAGTGACAATTTGGGTATCCCCAATAATCAAACAAATGTATTTTCCAGTGATGTGGCGGTTCGGACCAATGCGCCCAAGCCAAATGTAAATAAGCCCACCACTAAAGAAATTTTGATCGCGATTCCCGTTCCACCACCGCGTACTCGCCAGACTAGGAAAAGTAATCTAGTTACGCCTCCACAAAAGATCTCGTCGGCTACAGCCAAGCCCAAATTACCCAAGCGTGAATTTGCGCCAGTAAGTTTCCAGCAGTCGCATAAATTTAATAGTGACGTAGCTGTAATCGACCGTAGTAGTCAAATTATCGATCGCAGCGATCGACAGATCGATCGCAACACTAAACTTAATCCCAATCTGATCGCAGCACCCGCCAACGTTTCGATCTCGATTCCAGTTACTACTCCACGCACCCAGAAAATAAACAAGGTGCCGTCTGTAACCAAGATGCCCGTAGTCGCCCAGAGAGAATCGCGTGATCCTGTAGCGTCCAAAATACCGATGGGTCAGGATGGCTATCCAACTTCAGCAGTTAAAAAAGCTAAGCCAATCTCCCCAGCCATCCCCATGGGACAAGCTGGATATGCAATCCCAGTGGCTAAAGCTAAGCCGATTTCTCCGTCAATTCCCATGGGTCAGGGCGGATACCCAACTTCAGTCGCTAAAGTTAAGCCGCTCTCCCCAGCCATCCCCATGGGGCAAGCTGGATATGTAAATACAACAAATGCGCGATCGACTCCACTTTCTCCTCCAGATGGCGGGATGACAACTTCGGGAGCAGTCGCAATCTATCCATTGCAAAATCCCGCCCCAATCACTTCTAAATTTGGTTGGCGGACGCATCCCTTGACAGGTAATCGTCGCTTTCACTCTGGCGTAGATATTGGCGCAGCGATGGGCGCACCCGTGGTTGCGACCGGATCTGGTACTGTGGTTTCGGCTGGTTGGAAGGGTGGCTATGGTAAAGCGGTGATCGTCGAGCATAATGGCGTTGAGCAAACTCTCTACGGTCACTTATCCGAAATCTCCGTCCAAGCAGGTCAAACGATCGCTCAAGGCACCGTCTTGGGGATGGTAGGTAGCACTGGTAACTCGACTGGGCCACATCTGCACTTTGAAACTAGGAGAAATAGCTCTGACGGTTGGGTTGCCACCGATCCGAGTGAAGAAGTAAATTACGCAATGGATACTCTCCAACGCTCAATGCCATACGTCCGCCGCGACTCACCATCAGGATTCTAATCGCTCATATCTTGCATCAAAACAAAGTTACTGGTTTCTAGTGGCTAGTTAGCAGTGGTAAATATTTAAGATCGCAGTTCTGAGGTAGTCGGAACTTGCTAGAATAGTAACCCTGTGAATCTCTCTCAATTGCCATGACAGTCAAACCAGAATGGTTGCGCGTAAAAGCACCTCAGTGGGAGCGGGTTGGTAATGTCAAAGACATCCTCCGCGACTTACAACTCAACACTGTATGCGAAGAAGCTTCTTGCCCTAATATCGGTGAATGCTTTAGTGCGGGAACCGCAACCTTCTTGATTATGGGGCCAGCTTGTACTCGGGCTTGTCCCTACTGTGATATTGATTTCGAGAAAAAACCTCAAGCTTTAGATCCCACCGAACCAATCCGTCTAGCTGAGGCAGTCAAACGCCTCAATCTCAATCACGTTGTGATTACCTCTGTCAATCGGGATGATTTAGCCGATGGCGGCGCAGGTCAATTTGTCCTGTGTATCGAGGCTGTCCGCAGCCTATCACCCCAGACAACGATCGAAGTACTCATTCCCGACCTATGCGCCAATTGGCAAGCCTTAGAGACGATTTTAGCTGCGGCTCCAGCAGTCCTCAATCACAATACCGAAACCATTCCCAGATTGTATCGTCGCGTTCGTCCCCAGGGCGATTATCAGCGTTCCCTGGAAGTTTTGGCTCGATCACGAAAATATACACCTAATGTCTATACTAAATCTGGCATCATGGCAGGTTTGGGCGAAACTGATGCCGAAGTTCGTCAGACGCTACGAGATTTGCGATCGGTAGACTGCGATATCATCACGATCGGTCAATACCTCCAACCATCAGCCAAACATCTCGAGGTCGCCGAATTTATCACCCCCGATCGATTTGATGCTTGGCGCAGCTATGGCGAGGAAATTGGTTTTCTTCAGGTCGTATCGACACCACTAACCCGCAGTTCTTATCATGCCGAAGAAGTCAGACAGTTGATGCAGAAATATCCGAGATAGTGGACAGTGGACAGTGGACAGTGAACAACAGTATTTAATTACGCGTAATCCCTATTCCCTATTCCCTATTCTCTATTCCCCAAGCTGCTAGAATTAAGATCGGGTTTGGCAAATTGGGGTTGATGTCAGAAATGGGTAAAGATCGCGAATATGAAGTCTTAATTCGGGAATTACTGGATGGGGTAGGCAAGGGCTGGAGTTATGGCAATGTCATCATTTTGTTGATGATCGAAGGTGTTGAAGAGACTGACTTGGCTGAGTGGTTCAAAAAGTTTGGCGAGGGTCTAAGCTGGGAGCGAGATCAAGAGTTAATCGAGCAAATTAAAGTGTTGGGGACAATGACCCCAGGTAAGTTACCTGCTGAGGCACTGGAGATCGCTGCTAGATTCGATAGTTCTTATGGGCAAAATTCGGAGTTGCTCAATCATGAAGCCTGGTATCAGCAAGGTGTGAAGTTATGTCTGCAAAATCAATATGAAGAAGCGATCGCTAGTTTCGATCGAGCGCTGAAGTTGAAATCTGACTATCTAGAGGCTTGGTACGATCGCGGCAATGCACTTAGCATTCAAGGGCAATATGAAGAGGCAATCGTCAGTTTCGATCGGGCAATTGAGTTGAATGATGAATATGCTGATGCTTGGTATAACCGTGGTTTTGTGCTGATCGAACTAGAAGTAGATGAAGAGGCAATTGCCAGTTTCGATCGAGCAATTGAGTTGAGATCTAATGACTACGAGGCTTGGACTAATCGTGGTAATGCGTTAGTTAATCTCGGGCGAGATGAAGAAGCAGTTACTAGTTTCGATCGGGCGATCGAGCTAAACCCTGACTATCCTGTTGCTTGGTATAATCGTGGGATTGTGTTAGTTAATCTGGAGCGAGATGAGGATGGTCTTGCTAGTTTTGATCGAGCGATCGAGTTAAAATCTGATTATGCTGGGGCTTGGACTAAGCGAGGTAATTTACTAGTTAAATTAGGCCGAGATGAAGCCGCAATCGCTAGTTTCGATCGAGCGCTAAAGTTTAGTGATGAAGATCCCCACCTTTGGACTAAGCGAGGTAATGTGCTAGTTAAATTAGGGCGAGACGAAGAAGCAGTTGCCAGTTTTGATCGAGCGGTTGAGTTGAAAAATAACGATCCAGATGTTTGGACTACCCGAGGTAATTTGCTAGTTAAACTCGGACAAGATGAAGCAGCAGTTGCTAGTTTTGATCGAGCAGTTGAGTTAAAAAATAACGATCCTGATATTTGGACGCTCCGAGGCAATGCCTTAGTTAATATCGGGCGATATGATGAAGCAAGCGAGAGTTTTGATCGGGCAATTGAATATCAATCCTAAAGTATTTCGATCGCCAGTTTACCCACTAAATGGGAATTGCTAGTTTAAGGAGCTGGGTTATCACACAACCAATGACTTGGTGAAATGTGTATCCCCAGTGGATCTTGTTGTAGTGAATCTTGTGGTAAAGTAACATCACTATTGAGCGAATCTTTAGGATTGGCTAACAGTCTACCTTGCCCTCCTAGCGTAAATTTATGCTCGCCGAGAGCAACACCACAAGCTAGAGAGATCCGATTGCTAGTATCTGCAAGTGCGATATTCTCTTTGTTATCATCTTTTTTACCAGTAATCTTGCCAGAATTGATTGCAACATCCCCTACATTTTTAGTTAGTAATTGATCGAGATTGCCAGCTTGGGTATTTCCCCCTTTGGTTCCAGTCAATGAAGTTGGCACGATTCCATTTTTTAGCAGCATTCGATCGCTAATTGCGGAAAGACTTCCAGCCTTTCCTTGACTCAAACTAGTGCTAGATATCCCCGAGCTATTAGTAATACCTAATGTATCTGCGCTAAAGATGTTGAGATCCCCTAGCTCGTCTTTTTTAACCAGCAGATCGTTCGTGACAATCAAATTTACATCGAGTGGAGCAATTTTCTGGATTGAGTTGGCACTAGTGGTAGATGGAGCGACTTTCTGGGCTGAGTTGTGACTGTTAGGTCGATCGAGTGATAACTTATTTCGATCTCTAGCCTCTTCGATCTTACCTGGAT
>JBJOOY010000494.1:0-4262 GCA_046051065.1 Cyanobacteriota bacterium | reverse complement strand
ATAGAGCGGGAGCAGTACACATACACCTCATTAATCGATATTCAAGGGTGGAGTGAGCTACCACGCGGCACACCTTTGTTTGAAAGTATTGTGGTTTTTACCGACTATCCATTAGATGCTTCATTACAACAGCAGATTGGCAATCTAAAAATTAGCGATCTTAGCAATTTTGAGCGCACCAATTATCCATTGGTACTAGATGTTATCCCAGGTCGAGAATTTTTTCTAGGCATCAGTTATAGTCAAAATCTTTTCGATGTCACCACTATTAATCGAATGCTCCAGCATCTCCAGAGCTTATTGGAGCGGATCGCGATCGATCCAGCACAACGCTTGGCGGAATTATCGTTACTGACAGATGCAGAAGAGCATCAATTGCTCGTGGAGTGGAACCACACCGACAAAAAATATCCTCAAGATCGATGTATTCATCAACTTATTGAAGCCCAAGCAGCACTAACACCAGACCGAGTTGCAGTTGTATTTGAAGACCAGCGGCTAGATTATCGGGAGTTGAATGAGAGAGCTAATCAAATTGCCTGCGATCTGGTGGCTCAGGGAATTGGCAAGGGATCGTATGTGCCAGTTTTAATGGACAGAAGTATCGAGTTAGTTATTTCTGTGCTGGCCATTATCAAAGTGGGGGCAGCTTTTGTACCGCTAGATATTGATTGGCCACAGGCGAGACTCCAGCAAATTCTCCAGGAATTAGGTAGCCCAGTAGTCTTAGTCAATAAAGTGACAGATCGTCAAACAGAATTGGATTTATCTGTACTGATGGTCGATCGATCGACACCTCACCATTTCCAGCCCAATTTAAATCTCCAGGTCGGTGCTCGGGATCCGATCTATGCAATTTATACTTCTGGCTCAACTGGCACCCCCAAGGCTGTTGTTGTCCCCCATCAGGGAATTATCAACCGCTTTTTATGGATGAACGAATTTTTCGGAAGCGAGTCGGCCACAGCGACTTTACAAACCACCCGCCATATTTACGATAGTGCAGTATGGCAACTATTCTGGCCGCTAATTAATGGGGGTAAGACAGTGATTCCCTCTCCTGACATGACGATGAGTGCCGAAGAGATCGCTAGTTTGATTTACGAACAAGGATTAACGATCGTCGATTTTGTGCCATCTGTATTCAATACTCTGGTGCCGCAGCTAACTACCAATCGAGAAGTCCAGCAAAAATTGACATCTTTGCAGACGGTCATTGTGGGGGGAGAGGAAATCGCCCCTGCTACAACTTATACCTTTATGAATCATTTTCCCAATGTGCGGGTGGTGAATTTGTATGGCCCGACAGAAGCTTCGATCGGCTGTATCTGTTACGAAGTCACTGGTCGAGAAGGGATTAGCATCCCCATTGGTAAGCCAATAGCTAATGTGCAGGTGTTGATTTTAGATCGACAACAGCAGCTAGTTCCGGTTGGGGTTGCTGGGGAAATTTATCTTACAGGCAGTTGTTTAGCATTAGGTTATTTGCATGATGAGCCGAAGACTAAAGCTGCTTTTATCGATAATCCATTCAGGGAAATGGGTTATGAAAAGCTCTACAAAACTGGCGATTTAGCCTGCTACCTACCGGATGGCAATATCAAGTTTCTGGGTCGGATCGACCATCAAGTCAAGATTCGGGGGATTCGGGTCGAACTAGGTGAGATTGAAGCCTTGCTGTCGCAGCATCCTGATGTCGCACAAGCAGTAGCGATCGTGCGCGAAGATCTTCCTGATCGCCAACAACTAGTTGGCTATGTTGTGTCCAATCGGGAACGGGTACCGACTACCTCAGAACTTCGGCACTTTCTCAAGCAGAAATTGCCAGACTACATGGTGCCCTCGACATTCATGACGATCGAGTCTATCCCATTGACAGCGGGCGGAAAGATGAATAAGCGGGCTTTGCCAGTTCCGGAGTTAGGCCGATCTGGTCTGGAAGTTAGCTTTATTTTACCTCGAACTCCTACGGAGAAAATCTTGGCTCAGTTATGGACTGAGGTGCTAGGAGTGGAGCAGGTAGGTATGCAGGACAATTTCTTTGAATTGGGAGGACATTCCCTTCTGGCTACCCAACTAGTTTCGCGGATCGCACAAACCTTCGCTGCGAACATCTCCCTTCGCGACCTTTTTACCTACTCCAACATTGCCGATCTCGCGGAGTTGGTCGTTGCTCGACAACTCGATCGAGCAGATAGCCCGGCCATCGCCGAAATATTGAGCCAAGTTGGTGATTTATCTGATGACGAAGTAAAGCAACTTCTTCATCAGTGAAGAATCGTTAGCCTACAGTCGATCGCATAGTCCAAATCTAGAAAAAAATACAGGAATATTTGATGAGTGACTTATTAAAAAAACTGGAGAGCTTCTCGCCAGAAAAACGCGAACTTATCCTACAGCATCTTCGCACCCAACAGCCAAACAGCTCTACAGATCGTCAAACATCCTCAATTCCAGTCATCTCCCGAGATCGATTAATTCCCCTTTCCTTTGCTCAATCTAGACTATGGTTTCTAGATCGAATGGACCCTGACAATGCTATTTATAATATGTCGTCGGCCATGCTCCTCAATGGCCGCTTGAATATGGAGGCATTTGAACGAGCTTTGTCAGCAATAGTAATGCGGCACGAAGTCTTACGAACTACCTTTGACATCGTTGATGGTTCGCCAGTTCAAATCATTTCCCCCACTGAGTCGGTTCCGCTGCAAGTCCTAGACTGGAGAACAGTAACAGAATCCAAGCAATTGGTGGCAATCCAACAATTCGCTGAAAATGAGTCTGAGCAATCTTTCGATCTAACGAATGGGCCTTTGCTTCGTGTCATCCTCATCAGACTGGCAGAGGAGTCCCAGGCGTTATTAGTGACGATGCATCATATTATCTCTGATGGTTGGTCGGTAGGAATTTTCAGCCAAGAGTTGTCTAGTCTATATTCAGCCTTTTCTATCGGCACAGCTTGTTCCTTGCCAGAGTTATCGATCCAATATGCTGATTTTGCGCATTGGCAAAGACAATGGCTCAGTGGAGAAGTTTTAGAAACACAGCTAGCTTATTGGCAGCAGCAATTAGCGGGGTCGCCGCCTTTATTAGAATTACCAACTGACCGATCCCGCCCGCCAGTACAGACATTGCGTGGGGGAACTGAGCAAATCGAGTTAGATGCCGCTCTAACTCAGCAGTTGCGGATATTAAGTCAGAAGTCCGGAGTGACTTTGTATATGACACTGCTTGCCGCCTTCTCGATTTTACTCTCCCGCTATAGCGGGAGAGAGGATATTGTCATTGGATCGCCGATTGCTAACCGCAATCATGCTGAAATTGAGCAATTAATTGGCTTTTTCATCAATACCTTAGTCCTCCGCACCGATCTTCAGCATAATCCCAGTTTTGTTGAGTTATTACAGCGCGTCCAACAAGTCACCCTCGATGCTTATGGTCATCAAGATGTGCCGTTTGAAAAGCTAGTAGAGACACTGCAACCAGAACGGAATCAAAGCTACTCGCCGCTTTTTCAAGTAGGGTTTGTGTTGCAAAATACCCCGATCGAGTCACTGGAAATGCTGGGTTTAACCCTCACACCCCTGGAGATTGAGAGTACCACAGCCAAATACGATTTAACTCTATCCATAGAGGAGACCGCGCGCGGACTGACTTGTGATTGGGAATACAACAGCGATCTGTTCGATCGAACCACCATTGCGCGCATGGCCAGTAATTTTCAGACCTTGTTAACCGGGATTGTAGCTAATCCCCAGCAACAAATTTCTGAACTGCCGCTGCTGAATGAAAAAGAACGGCAACAATTGCTCTGGGATTGGAATGATACTCAAGCTAAGTATGCCAACGATCGATGCATTCATCAATTGTTTGCAGCGCAAGTGGACTCTAAGCCCCAATCCATCGCATTGGTATTCCAAGATCGCCAACTGACCTATCAGGAGCTAAATAGTCGTGCCAATCAATTGGCGCATTACTTACAAAAGATGGGCGTGGGTGCGGAGACATTGGTCGGAATCTGTATCGATCGCTCCCCCGAGATGTTAATCGGGCTGTGGGGCATTCTCAAGGCTGGTGGAGCATACGTCCCACTAGATGCCAGTTACCCGCCAGATCGGCTGGCTTATATGTTGGCAGATGCTGGGATTAAAGTGTTGTTGACTAGTGAGAATGTGGGAGCTGGACTGCCCGCTCATGCGGCAAAAGTAGTCTGCCTCGATACCGACTGGCAAGAGATCGCCACAGAAAGTACGGAAAATCCA
>JBJOOY010000493.1:0-5688 GCA_046051065.1 Cyanobacteriota bacterium | reverse complement strand
AGACTACCTAACTGAGGCAGCCTCCATAGGCTCGACATTAACTTATTCAGGATTGTTATTAGCCGAATTAGCCTCAGTTATTGAGAGAAATGAGTGGAAAATTTTTAGGCGCACCAACTATAAATTAGAACTCAAAGAATATCGTCACAATTTGCCAATAGAGAGAGCGAATGTCGCCATGTTAGTTGAATCAGGGTGGAATGCAGTGAAAGATATTGCTGTTCCAGTCGATATTATTGTCAATGATGCAATGACCGATGCTGCCTTAAAACGCTTTCAAAGTCAGACTTTGGATGGATACGATTTACTGCATTTAGAAGCGATCTCACAAGCTGGAACTGGACAAGTTAAAGTGATGACTGATGATTGTGATTATTGCACTGCTCCTGATATTCAGTTGTTTACTCTAAACTCCAACGTGATTGAATCAGCAAAGCTACAACAGAAGCTAGTCAATAGGTCTCATCATTAATATTTACCTCTAAAGGCATCCCATATCCCTTTTGTAAATTGGTTGTAAGCTTTGTTCTATAAAAGTATCTTGCTACTCCTCACAAAATTTGCATTTTTAACAATCCTCGTAGATGGGGTGAAACAAACATTCTAAATCGCCCTACTCGATTGCCAACTCGATCCCAACATAGCGATCGATATTGATATAGCTAATTAGTACACCCGATCGATCTCACCAGAATCAGGGTATTATAGATTGACTGCGCGTACAACGATCTACAAGTGCCGATTTTCGTGTAGCGTATAGGAAATGCAGACCTCATTCCAGCACACCACAGATTTTAGAATTTATGACAGCGACGATCGATTAGTACAAAGCACCAAAAAACCGCCCTGCAAATGCTGAAGCGGCTTTTGTGTCCCGTCTGGTGCTGATACACCAGAGCAAACAAACTAATAACGAACTACCGATCGATTTTTCCGAAGTTTCGACGCAGAGGAAAAATTGATTTTGTACCAGTTATCCATAGTTTACCCCAAACACACCAAAAAATCACCTGGTTTATTAAAAAAATGACCTTTCACAGCCCAGCAACGCTAAACCTCGACTCCACCTCCCTGACAGGATGTGCGTTGATGTTTGCTGGCACTAGCGTCATCTGGTAAGTTTCGGCATTCTTAGATAATAGTTTTTAGGTTATTTACTCTAGTTTCAGCTCAGACGGGTTCCACCACTACAAGGAACCCCGATGACAAACTTCAACAGCCTTTTTCCCCGCTCCAAATTCAATGCCTATCGAGGCTTAGGTAACACCTGCCCAGTCTGCTCCAGCTCTTCAGGAAAGTGCAGATGGCAAAATTACGAGCTTTCCGCCAAGAACGGTAAAATT
Organism: Cyanobacteriota bacterium; assembly: GCA_046051065.1. Taxonomy (GTDB): domain Bacteria; phylum Cyanobacteriota; class Cyanobacteriia; order Cyanobacteriales; family Chamaesiphonaceae; genus Chamaesiphon. The sequence continues at coordinate 4,345 of JBJOOY010000493.1, read as the reverse complement.
ACCCCCACCGTCAAAACCCTGTGCATGACTGGGGCGGGTGGATATGGCAACCCTGACTATCATTACTTCAACGATACCCGCGACGGACAGTGGGGCGTATACATTCCCCTCGTCGATTGGAATGAGCATCGCGGCGAAGATCGTCAAGCGACCCCAGCAGAAAAAGAAGAGTGGGTCAAAAACCAACAGCTCAAGCAGCAAGCATTACTCGAAGCTGAAAATCAACGGCGGGCAGAATCACTACCAGCGTATGAGCGAGACATTGCAGCGCGGGCAATTCTAGCGCAACTATCTTTAAACGAGATCGATCGAAAAGATCTAGTTAGACGAGGCTTCACCGCCCAGCAGATTCGCGAAATCGGCTTCAAAAGCGTCGAGAAGTTCCAAAGACTCAAAGAACCCGTCAATTCTCGCTTTCCTGGTGTCAACATTCAGGGCAACAGGTTAAATAATGGCTATATTGCTGGGATTCTGATTCCCATCTACACCATCACAGGTGAAATCGTCGCCTTCCAAATTCGGAATCGCGAACAATCAAAATCCCGCTATCGCTGGCTATCGAGTACTTGGGAAAAAAGCCGAGAAAATGGACCCGTACCCAACCTCCCCAATGGTGAGATTCCCCTCACCTTCTCCTACCCTCAACTGCTAGGAGTTATCCCAGTAATTAGATCGATCGGTTTAGCAGAAGGAACCGGAGCTAAACCCAACCTAGCTGCGATCGAAATGGGGCAACAGGTTATCGGTGCGGCGGGGGGACAATTCTTATCTGCTCCAGAACAGTTAAAAGATGCTCTAAAACGGTGGAGAGCTTCAGTTATCGATCTCTACCTTGATGGTGAGGATATTTACAAACCTCAAGTCATCCGCCGTTGGCTAAATCTCTACCATCAATTGCTGGAATGGGGCTACAAACCTCGCTTAATGTGGTCGGGACAAGATATCGATGAGTTGGAGGATTTAAGCCTTACCCGTAAAATTGACTTAGACGAACTCGAACAATTGTCTGGTGGTAAGTTACCGCCCCCCCCCCCCCCGATTGTTCCCCTAGCGCGGAAACTATATCAAAAGTCCAAACACTTCACCCCCAATCAAACCCAGTGCAATCGCTTTCTCCAGTGGGAGATACCTAATACAGGGCTAGAAAACACTCTCGTTGGCATCAAATCTGCTCTTGGTACGGGTAAAACTGAAGTTCTCAAAGCTTTGGGTGCTTGGGCTAGAAAATGCGGCTTAGAACTAATTTTCATCGGGTATCGGAATAATCTACTCAGACAAACGTGCGATCGCATCCCCGATCTCTATCACGTTGGCGATGAAGATAAAGTCTTTTTAGACTCTGACTATCACAAAGCCATTTGTCACCACTCAGCCGGACTGATATACCCCGCTCAGATGGCGAATAAGATTGTCATCCTGGATGAATGCGTCTCTGACTTGAGCGATATGCTCACAAGCAAATTGACAGCCGGACGACGCAAGGATGGCACAGATTCGCGTCAGGTTAGACTCGCACATATTGAGGAACTGATTAAACACAGTCATGGTGTCGTCGCTCTAGATGCTTATTTGAGTGATACCGAGCTGGATTTCTTACGAAAATTGAGACAATTCGATTTCGTCCATAAGCTGGAGAATACCTACCGCAACCAGATGAACGTGCGGATGGTCAACCAAAAATCTACCCTCACCCGCGCCATTCTCGATGATGCCCTAGCTGGAGCGAACCTATTAATTACCGCTACCACTCAAAAACACTGTGAGAACCTGGAAAAATCCCTGATCCGCATTGGCATTCCCGATACTAATATCTGTCGGATCGATGGTACGACCGATCGCGATGATACTATCGGGCTATTCTTCCGCAATCCCAAAGCTTATTTGGAGGAATATCGTCCTCAAATCGTCATTCTTTCACCCACGGCTGAGAGTGGCATCAGTATCGATTTAGCTGGATATTTCACCACTCATTACCATTTCCACCTGGGCAATTTAGGCATTCTGTCCGGCTTACAATTCCTGGGCAGATATCGGGACTTTAGTGCGCCCCGCGTTATTTACTGCGAACGACAAGGGCGCATCGGCGACGGGAACTCTAGCTCATTTAGCAAGTGGGTAAAAGATGAATTCGATCGCCAGGTGCATGAAGATATGGATCTAGTCTTTATGCTGCTGGATAAAGGGGCGGCAGATGAGGCGATGAAGATCCTCACTAACTATGCCCAGAAAGAAGACCTCTGGCTCAAACTGGCTCACCAATACAAAGCCAATCTCAACGAGGAGATGAAGCACCTGCGCGAACTATTCGTTGAGGCAATGGTTGCTGATGGTTATACAGTATCGATCGATTCTGAAGATATCGATGGCTGCGACGATACCGACGATTTGATGGGCAGAGTGGAAGTCGAACGACGGGTGGTGCAGTCGCGGCGGATTTATGATGCGCCGGATATCACCAGACTCGAATATGAGGCAATTAGAAATAATCCCAGTGCGAATGAATTAGACAGAGTTTTAGCAAGTAAATACTATCTGACTCAACAGCAGTTACCAGGAATTATGGAGACTGAGAGTTATTGCGCGGAACTGATCCAGATGTTGAAATACAATCATCCGGCTTTAGTCAAGCAGCTCGAAACTTATCATTATCTGCTTCATCCCGAACGCGCCGAAATCAACCATCTTGCGGCTTGGTTGCCCGTTGCTGAGACTGGCTCTGTTTGGCTGCCAGACCAGCTCAGTCGCTCCTCATTGGCATTGGTGAAAGTGGGACGGGAATTAGGGCTTACAGACCTCATTGAGACGATTTTTAGCGGGCAACAAATTGGAACGATTATCGATCGAATCAGTAGCTCTAAGCGTTACCGATCATCCCTAAAAATTAACATTAACCCCGATAAGCAGCCTGACCCAATTAAGTTATTCCGGCGGATCTTAAAGATATTTGGACTCAAATTGGTCAAACTGGGTGATGACCAGTTCAAACTAGATGCGGTGGCAGATTCGATCTTGGCTTTTAAAGGTGCGCCCAAGTATGAACTTTTGACTCTTGAGTTGAGTCAAAAAGTGACTCAACTTGCTGGCAAACAGCTTCACAAGGACGATATTGAGGTTGAAACGCTGGGAATGGAGATGGAAGCATTAGGGATGCACGACGGACGGGGTAAGATGCGGCTGATCGCGGGGAGTGCCCGTTATTTGGGGTTGTCGGTTGTCACGCATCGTCACCGGACGATCGATCCTCAAGGTAAGAAAGTTGTGACGAGGACTTACACCTTTGGCGCGAGTGGCGATCCGATCTCTGGGGGAATTAGGCAAAGTCAGATTTATCCTGGTACTCAACCCGTCCATGTAAAACACATTTACGAATGTGTTACAAAACGATTGGAGCAGTTGGCGATCGACAGAACCGTGCGAGTCCAAGAATGGCAAAACCTGAAAACCATCCCCCCAGAAGAGTTATTACCAGCGATCCACATTGATGATTTTGCCAGTGTTAAAATAATTGACTTGCCAGAAGGCCGATCGGGATCGGCTGAATTCAGCTTAGAAAATCTCCGATCTGTAGCACAAACGCTCTTGCACATCGGTCAGATGGAGATGCCGGAGTTAGAAAGTTGTTTGAATGAGTATTTGGCGGTGACTAATCCTGAAGTCGCTCAAATTGCGATGAGTATGGTTGAGAGTAAGTATCCCCAAGTGTTCGATCGATTAATCCACTTTTCCAGCTAAATAGCTCAAGTCGATCGGCGATCGGGTTCTGCATACTGGATGGGTTAAATCTAGTAGAGATAGCTTTCGATCGAGATGGATGATTGGCAAGACATTGAAGACGATGAATACTCAACGATAGCAACGCCACCAAGTAGTTCGCTCTGCAAAGATCTACACAGAGAACCCTCGCTTAACGATTTGCTCCGACAGGAACAACAACAGCTCACCAACCGAGTGACCCAATATCAAATGGTGGCTGAAGATCCAGTCCATGAAGTATTGGCGATGACTCAGAACATCGCGTCACTCGTGGGTCAAATCTCTAAAAATATTCCCGATCTAGTCAACGATGCGATGCTGGCTAGTGCTGAAGATATCGAGCAACGAGTAGTCTTAGCGGTACGACAAAATAGTAAAGTCGTCGATCTATTACCACTAACCGCTCAAATAACGGCAACTAGTGAGGTTCAGTCCGAAAAAATCTCCCAACTGACGGTGCAGACTCAAAATTTCCGCAATACCATTCATAAACCCCAGCGGATTCCCCAACTTTTCTACGCGAGTACGGCAATTGTCGGGTTTGTAACGATCGCTGCTGCTGGATTTACCTGGAAATCGACGAGCGAACGCT
>JBJOOY010000492.1:0-4038 GCA_046051065.1 Cyanobacteriota bacterium | reverse complement strand
GTCCCAATTTCATCCATTTTATATAAAAACGACCAGGGGAGAATAACAGCGATAAATACTAATAAGAAATACAATAGTCCCCGCGTCCACGGTAACGGTGTTGTGTCGATCAGTTCTATGGCTGAATTCGACCAATCCTGTAGTTTTCTTCGCAGTACGGAGGGTGCAGCAGTCTCCGTAAATCGATCGGATTTAGCTACAAGTTTACTATTTGGTTCGATCGGAGCGTGAAGATTAGTTGTGGAGACTGGCTGGGGTAAATTCTCTGAATCAGCCCTTTGACGATCGGCTACCATAAAATTAAGATTAATTAAATTACAATTGTGCTTGCGGCGATTTCACTCTTGAATTGTAGCAATTTGTTGATGATTGAGGTAGTAATACTGTCCGCGTTTTAACATTAGTTCTGAATGAGTACCTTGTTCGACAATTACTCCTTTATCTAAAACTAAAATCAGATCGGCATTTTGAACGGTAGAAAGGCGATGGGCGATAATAATCGTACTGCGATCGCGGCGAATCTGCTCTAAATTATCTTGAATAATCCGCTCGGATTCGGTGTCTAAACTACTGGTTGCTTCGTCAAATATCAGTAACCGTGGATCGCTCAATAAAGCCCGCGCGATCGCAATTCGCTGCCGTTGCCCGCCGGATAACATCCCGCCACCTTCACCGATTTCGGTCTCATAGCGCATTGGCATTTTACTAATAAATTCATGCGCGCCAGCTAATACAGCAGCTCGTTCGATCTGTGATTGTTCGGCCCCTGGTTGAGCCAGCGTAATATTATTTTTGACTGTACCACTAAATAGGAATGTATCTTGATCGACTACTCCAACTTGAGATCGTAATGAGTGGAGAGAAATTGTTGTTAAATCTTTACCATCGATCGAGATCGTCCCACTAGCTGGTAGATATAGTCCCAAGATCAATTTAGCTAACGTTGTTTTTCCCGATCCACTTCTTCCTACGAGTGCGATCGTTTGCCCTGGCTCGATCTCAAAGCTAATGTTTTCGAGAATATTTCGATCGGCATCTTTACCATATTTAAAAGTAACATTTTCAAATTTGACATGCCCCTGAAATCGGCCGATATCTTTATAGCTAAACTCCCGATTTTCTTCCGGTTTTGCCTCAATTACATCACATAAACGTTCGAGCGCGATCGTAATTTCTTGCAGCTCGTGCCACAATCCAGCTAAGCGTTGAAAGGGACTAATCACATTACCAGAAAGCATATTGAAAGCAAATAGTTGTCCGATCGTAAACTCGCCAGAAATTACTAAAGATGCTCCAATCCAGATTAATGCAGTACTACTAATCGTATTGATTGCCGAACTGAGTGCGCCCAGTTTCAATCCCATCATCTGTCCGCGAAAAGATTGTCTAATTTCTTGATTGAGTCGCTCTTCCCACTGCCAACGCACCGCTTTTTCCACTGACATGGATTTGACTGTGCGCACGCCAGTGAGAGCTTCAATTAGATAGCTATTTTCGCGATTTGTGACATTAAACATTTCCCGCGACATCTTTTGTAAAAAAGGTGTGGAGGCAAAATTGAGGATCAGAAACGGTGGGATCGAAATCAGCGTCACTAATGCCAACTTCCAACTATAGACAAACATCAGTGTGGCATAGACAAACACTGACATTAAATCCAGCAATACGCCCAAAGATTGTCCAGTAATAAAACTCCGAATTTTGTGATTTTCCTGAATCCGCGAGATAATATCTCCCACATGGCGGGCATCAAAATAACTCAATGGCAGACTAAAAGTGTGACGAATAAACCCAATCACCAAAGCTGCATCGATCCGATTGGCAGTGATTGCCATCAAATACTGACGGAGGGAGGACATGGCGATCTGAAAAAAGCCAAAGATAACTAGCCCAATCCCAAATGTCGCCAAACTACTCACGGATTTATGAATTACGGCTCGATCTAAAATTAACTGGGTGAAGATGGGTGAGATCAGCCCGAATAGTTGTAAAACGATCGAAGCAATAAATATCTCGGCAATTACGACTTTGTGGGGTGCGACTAGCTGAAATAGCTGCAACAAATCGGTGGATTTTCCATCTTGCTTCTTTGCCAACGCCAGGGTTGGTTCTAATAACAAGCAATAACCAGTCCACCCTTCGTTAAATTCGGCACGAGTCAATTTGCGCTGCCCGATTGCCGGATCGCAGACAATGACATATTGAGGGTTAATTTCAAACACCACGATATAGTGATTGCCTTCCCAATGAGCGATCGCGGGCAACTTTTGGTTGGTAAGTTTCGCCAGACTCGCCTTAACTGGGCGACAATTAAAGCCTAATTTTTCGACCGCATTTGCCAAACCTTTGAGCGATGCGCCATCGCGACTGACATAAGCTAGTTCTCGCAAGCGGTTGATATTAAAGTCTTTACCCCAATATCGCCCCACCATCACGATGCAGGCTGCACCACAATCAGACGAGCTTTGTTGTGAATAAAAGGGATAGTTGTGGGTAACTTTTTTCCACCATTGCCCCATTTTCTGGCTGGGGGTAGGAAAATAAGCCTCACTCAGTTTCTGCTGCCCCGATCGATCGTTCTTGGCTACGGTAGTTGCAGAGAGATTTAAATCTGAGTTGATGCCTGTTAAAGGTTGAAGCTGGAGACTATTTACTGAAGGTTGCGATTGAAATTCCGGTGAGGATTGTAGTGGGGGAAGTGGAGAGATTTCGCCTCGGACAATTCGATCGAATTGCTGGGCTGCTTGACTGAGATGATGCCCAATCTCAGGGTATTTCTGCCACTGCGCTTCAATAGCATCCTTGGCAATAAAGCCGACTTGAATATCTTTGCCACTGACAACTAGGGGCGACTTGGCGATGTAGCGATCGAAGTCAGCATCTGGAAATAGGGTACTTTCCCCAAAACTCTGCCCGACTGTAAGGGTGGCGATGCGTTCGTCTTGAACATCGAACAGTCGGACTTTGCCAGTGAGAATAATATAAATCCCTGGATTATCGCCACCAGAGTGCCAGAAAGTTGTGCCTGGATCGATCGTGAATAGTTGAATTTGGGTTTGGAGTGTGCCGAGATCTGGGTTAGTAATTTCTAGTCCCAGAAGTGAGATTAATTGTTGACCTAGTCTCTCTCGGATAGAATCGTCTGAGATAGTTGCTGTTGTTGGATCGTGAACCATAGTCAAAGAAAGCTGGGCAGCATTAGCACCATTTTGTTATCTGCTAGGTATTGTCATGAACTCGATAGTCACCAAAGCTATAGCTATCGATAGTCTTAATATCAAAAAGTGACAATGTTTTCATTTTCGCTTTGATTTGATGATATTTTATTACATGGTTTTTAACCGAAAGCAATATTTCACGTCAAAATACTTAATATCTTTATAGATATATTCTATTAAATACTTAAAATCATCGTAGTAAATAGATCGATCTGATTAATCAGATCGATCTATTCAACTAAGCTATAAATTTAGGTTCGATCGTTAGATCCGTTGCGTCGATTCGCTCTGAAAATTGCAGCATTAAGAAGTGCAAAAGTGATAACAACACTACCTCCTATTCGGAGTCCGAATAAGGCTCTTTGCTTATAATAGTTGTACCAATTCTCCTTTAATACTAAGGGTTTAAGATCGTGGTGTATAAATTGTTCCTCAAACCAGTTGATTTGCTCCGGTGGCTTGGAGTATGAGGACAAAGTCATTGCACCAAAGCACAACGATAGAATAACCGAAACACTACACATTAACGGAATCCTGAAAAATACAAAGTTTTTCCAGAATGCTCGCTCTTCAGTACTCATAGCTATTTGCTTATGAGTGAATTGCCTAACCCTGCCGCAGCACCTTGACCGATTGGGCCAAGTACTCCACTGGCTGGGATTACAGATTTAGCTCCCTCCAGAAGTGGACGAGCTACTGGGATCGCTTTAGTTACCGCACCGACTGGTCCAAGAAGTCCCGTTGCGCCACCAAGTGCTGCTGATTCGAGCACATTTGTCTGTATCGGTTTTCCGGTCGCAAGGTTGCCTAGTCCCTGTCC
>JBJOOY010000491.1:0-2683 GCA_046051065.1 Cyanobacteriota bacterium | reverse complement strand
GTGGTGGTGCGCTCGTGCGGATCGAAGGTTTACGGGGCTTTATTCCTGGATCGCACATCAGCACCCGTAAAGCCAAAGAAGAATTAGTTAACGAAGAACTCCCGCTCAAATTCCTCGAAGTAGACGAAGATCGCAACCGTCTCGTCCTCAGCCACCGCCGCGCTTTAGTCGAACGGAAGATGAATCGTCTCGAAGTCGGCGAAGTAGTCATCGGTTCGGTTCGTGGGATCAAGCCTTACGGTGCATTCATCGACATTGGTGGGGTCAGTGGACTGCTCCACATTTCCGAGATTTCTCACGACCACATCGACACGCCGCATAGCGTGTTCGGTGTCAATGATGAAGTTAAAGTGATGATTATCGACCTCGATGCCGAACGCGGTCGGATTTCGCTCTCGACTAAACAGTTAGAGCCAGAACCCGGCGATATGATTAAAAATCGCGATCGAGTGTATGAAATGGCCGATGAAATGGCAGCTAAATATCGCGAGATGTTACTAGCCAAAGCATCCGGTCAACCACTAGAATCGATCGAACTTCCACCTGCAACCGAAGAAGCAACCGAAGAAGCAACTGATCTAGTGGAGGAAGAAATTCCCTCAGCTATCGAAATCGAAGAAGTTGCTGCTACTGCTGAATAACTCACTGCTAACATCTAACGGTTAAATAATCGATAATAAAAGGAGGGTCAAACCCTCTTTTTATTACATGTATTAATCTGGTATTTCATAACTCATAATTTATAATTCATAATTCACTATGCCTCCCCGTTGGCCCCGCGAACCCGATCGAAACGACCCTGAATATCGTAGGATAGACGATCGCATGAACTTTGCCGTTCATGTCGGCTTATTTTCAGCTTTCAATTCTGGGATGTGGTTTGTAGATATTTTACAAAAAGCAAACTGGAGTTGGGCTGAATCTGTGACAGGTATTTGGGCGATCCTGCTAGGTATCCACGCTCTCTATATCTTCCAACTTGCCAATTATTCCCCTAAATCTAATGGCTAGCAATCAACAAATCGAAGATCTCGCAGCCGAAATCGGCGATAAAGTCTATATCGACGTAGCTAAATGGCACCTGTATCTAAAAGATGCCAAATTACATACCACTGTTGCCGAGAAAGTATTACCTTTGCTCGGAGACGTTTTAACTGGCGATAAACTGACTGAAGTCTTAACTGGTATTTCGATCGATCTCGGTGGCGGCAGACAAAAAATGCCGTTGATTAATCTAATTCCTGTCACCAGTCAAGCTCGACTAATGGACATCCTCCAAGAATACGCCCACAACATGTAACTGTAAGGGAAAACTCAGACTTGTCCGATTTTAGTGTCCACTGTCCACTGTCCACTGTCCACTATCAGAACATGCTCGACCTAGTAGAGATTAAACGAGAAATTGGAGTGTTAATCGATCGCCTGGGGAAAACCCAGGAGTATCTTTGACGTTCCCGCACTGACAGCCAAAATTCAAGATTTAGAACAAGTAGCTGCCCAGCCGGAGTTTTGGGAAGACCAAACTACGGCACAAGCTGCCATGCAAGAACTGAACGAATACAAATCTTACTTAGAGCAGTTTCAACACTGGCAAACCAGTGTAGCCGATGCCCAGACTGCCCTAGAACTGATGGAACTGGAGCCGGACGAGGCTTTATGCCAAGAAGCCAAACAAAACCTCTCCCAGGTCGGTGTAGAACTCGATCGATGGGAATTAGAACGACTATTATCAGGGACATATGATGCGAAGGGAGCAGTACTTACAATCAATGCGGGTGCTGGGGGGACAGATGCCCAGGACTGGGCTGAAATGCTCTTGCGGATGTACACCCGGTGGGCGGAGGATCGCAATTTCAAAGTCCAACTTGCCGAAATCTCCGAAGGTGAAGAAGCCGGATTAAAATCTGCCACATTAGAAATTGAAGGAAAGTACGCCTACGGTTATTTGCGCAGTGAAAAAGGCACCCATCGACTAGTCAGAATTTCACCGTTTAATGCTAATGATAAACGACAGACTAGTTTTGCTGGAGTGGAAGTAATGCCGCTAATTGATAACTCGGTGCAACTCGATATTCCCGATACCGATTTAGAAATTACGACTACTCGTGCCGGGGGTAAGGGTGGACAAAATGTCAACAAAGTAGAAACCGCCGTTCGCATTGTTCATAAGCCAACAGGTGTAGCAGTACGCTGTACACAGGAGCGGAGCCAACTTCAGAATAAAGAGAAAGCCCTCATTATTCTCAAAGCCAAATTGTTGATTATTGCCCAAGAACAAAAGACTAAAGAAATTGCCGAAATTCGCGGTGATATGGTTGAAGCTGCTTGGGGGATGCAAATTCGTAACTACGTTTTTCATCCATATCAAATGGTGAAAGATTTGCGAACAAATGTAGAAACAACAGCGGTTACAGATGTGATGAATGGCGACCTCGATGAATTCATTGAAGCCTATTTACGGCAGGAAAATCAGATGGTAAAAGATGCTGGATAAGCGATCGCATTTACCGAATTCATCGCCAAAAAATACTAACAATCGCCTGAAATGCTCTCAGAGCAAGCTAATGAATCGATCTATGTCGATAGTTGTTGGCATGATAAATAGCAGGAGAGCTGTCGATCGACGAGAGTAGCTCAATCCAAAATCAAAGATTTCCGATCTCGGTGCGGGAACCCGTACTCA
>JBJOOY010000490.1:0-6887 GCA_046051065.1 Cyanobacteriota bacterium | reverse complement strand
GCCGATGAAGTTCGATCGCTCGCTTATCAGTCAGCCAATGCTACTACCGAAATCGAACGCTTGGTAGATGAAATTCGGATCGATACCAATGATGTAACCGAAGCGATGGAAATCGGCATCGCCCAAGTCGCACAAGGGACAAATCTGGTCAACGAAACCCGCCAAAGTCTTAGCGAAATTGTGGTTGCTACTAGTCAAATTAGCGAACTCGTTCAATCCATCAGTCAAGCAGCCAGCACTCAAAATAATCAATCTTACAAACTAACCGAAGTAATGGCAGATGTAGCGGCGATCGCTAACCTCACCTCCGGTAGCGCCGCCCAAATCTCCGAATCTTGCCAACAATTACTCACTACTTCACAAGTGTTGGAGACTAGTGTGAGTCGATTTAAAGTCGATTAAATAGTGGCTAGTGACTAGTGACTAGTTAGTAGAGTCGGACGCGCCAGCGCGTCCGCTCCCTATCCGATCTATTTACTAACTAATATCTGCCTTTAGCTAGTCACTAGCCACTAGCCACTGTCCACTCTCTTACCAGCTACTAGCCACTAGTCACTAGCCACTAGCCACTACTTATGACCGACGATCTAGATTTTCAAGAGTCACTCGATCGATACTTTGAGATCGAAGCGGCGGAATTACTCCAAACGATCGAACAAACACTCTTCCAACTGGTAGAGGAAAAAACGATCGAGCGTGTCCATACGCTCATGCGAAGTGCCCACACGATTAAGGGTAGTGCGGCGAATTGTGGATTTAAAACGATCGAAACGATCGCCCATCACCTCGAAGATGTTTTCCAGGCACTCTATCCAGCCGAGCTAGAAATCGATGCCGAACTGGGATTGTTGCTAGTCGAGGGTTATGAGTGTTTGTCCGATCCCTTGAGTGCGATGTTGGCGGGGATTCCCTATGATGAAGCTGCAACACTCGAACGGACAGCCGAACTATTTGCCAGACTTCAGACACATTTAGGCGACTTCTTCGGACGCGATACGCCCTTACCTACCGCTGCCGATCTGGGTTTTGATGTTGTGGGTTCGATTTTTACCGACAGTGTGCCGCAAGACTTAGAAGTTTTAGCAGCGGCGATCGCCGGGCAAAATGTGGATAAAGTCAGAGAGAGTCTCTCTTCTTTAGCTGAGTTTCTATTAGAGTTAGGTGGTTCTTATAGTCTGCCAGGTATTGAGATCGTCGCGCAGACGACTATAACCGCATTACAGCACAATCCAGACAAAGTTTTAGAAATAGCACAAGCTGCATTAACTAATTTTCAACAGGCACAAATTGCGATCATCGGTGGCGATCGATCTGTTGGTGGTGAAGTATCATCAGCATTAATTGCCTGGGCGGAAACCGATCGATCTGTCGCACAACCGCTCGAACCGCCGCTCAATGACAACGACGCGGCTGAATGGATGTCATTAGTTGACTCCAATAGTTTAGAGTCTGACGTAACAATTAGCGACGACGATCGAGCTTCATCCGAAGACTGGCTGTCACTGATCGATAGTAGCGATGCAGTTGCCACACCTACAGTTGACGATCATAGTCAAACTTCCGCAGACTGGCTGTCGCCGATCGATCCAGATCGAGTCGAGCCAGACACTACAACTATTGCATCCGAGTCGCAAGTTGACGATTGTAGTCAAAATGCTCAAGACTGGCTGTCGATCGTCGAGCCTAATTATGATAATGCCGAACTTGAAACCGATCGATCGGTCAGCGATCATCTCGTTGAGACAGTCGATTTAGAGCCAGAAGTTGTTGAATTTGAGGTATTTGAGCCAGAAGTAATCAATTTAAATACCTCAGATCTGGTGCAAACAGAATACTTTGTCGAACAGAACGAGCCACAAACTGGTTCGGATCTGGTTTTGACAAATAGATCGGGAATCGATCGCATCTTCCAATCGATTTCCATCGGGCATTCCGGCTCTTTCGCCGACGACAATGTGTCAGAGGCAGAAACTGCACCAGCGCGGGAAACTAAAGAATCCGCCCCCGACGCACTCGTAAGCATCCGAATTGCCACCGTTCAACTCGAACGCCTCAGTCATACCATGGGCGAACTGTTAATCGATGACAATCAACAATACCTGCGCACCGAACAATTGCACAGCTTAGCTAAATCCACCGTCGAACAACACCGTCGCTGCGAACAAAAATTGCGCTTAGTGGGCGATTGGGCAGATAAAAATACCCTCACCGGAGATCGACCCCAATTCTCCAAACATCAGGGTAAGAAAGCCAAAAAAGCAGCCAAAAAAGTCGCTAATGAAGTTCAATCGCAGTTCGACAGCATTGAATTAGATGTTTATAACGACTTGAGCATCTTGCTCCAAGACCTCACTGACGATCTGGCCAATTTGGGGATGCAAGTCGAAGATTTAGCCGAAATGACCCAGAAAGCCAAGCTCACACTGGGTAAACGCAAACAGTTACTGGTCGATGCTCAGGCGGAATTATTTGATGCCAGAATGGTAGAAATTTCTACTGTGTTCAATCGCTTCCCCCGATTGCTGCAACAGATGGTTGCTTCCCATCGCAAACCCGCCCAACTCGAACTAATTGGCACTACTGTCTCGATCGATAAAATTATTGCCGATAAACTTTACGATCCGCTGTTACATTTGATTAGAAATGCCTACGATCATGGTGTCGAACCACCAGAAATCCGCGCTCAACAGAGTAAATCAGAGACTGGAACACTGACAATTAAAGCTTATCACCAAGGCAATCGCACGACGATCGAAGTCAGTGATGATGGACAGGGTTTAAACTTTACTAAAATTCGGCAACGCGCGATCGATCTACATCTACTCGAAGCCCATCGTGCTAGTAGTGTAACTGAAGCTGAGTTATCAGAAATCATGTTTGCGCCCGTATTTTCCACTCCCGATCGAGTTAACGATCTTTCTGGTCGAGGCATCGGTTTGGATGTCGTCCGCGACCGAATTGGTGCTTTACAGGGGACGATCGATGTCCGGTCGATCTCTGGACGCGGCACGACTTTTATCCTGCAATTCCCACTCAATCTCACTACCGCCAGATTATTAATTTGTGAATCTCAAGGAGTAGTTCACGCGCTCCGCTCTGAAGCGATCGGTCAAGTTTTACTCCCATCACCAGACCGGATTCAGTCTCAATCTTCACTGACAGATAACCGTGTTACTAACTTCTTACGTTGGGGTGAAGGTTCTACCCAAAAATTAATTCCCATCTATCCAATTAATGGTCTTTTAAACTATCATTGTCCGACGATCTCTGGATCGGCAAGTGTAGAAAACCTCTTTCCTGCCAACATTAAAAATAGCACTAATGCCCTCCTTCTACTAGAAATTGATGACGATCGAATCTGTCTCGAAGTCAATCGCATCTTAGTCGAACAAGAACTAGTTGTTAAATCTCTCGGCCAAACTTTTGGATTGCCGCAGTATATTCAAGGTTATAGTGTCCTAGGCGATGGTAGTCTTACCCTCGCGATCGATCCGGTCGAATTACTGGCACCAGTTCGGAATACCCGCGCGACACCTAAATTTGGCACCTCACCATTAGCAGCATTACAACCCTTACTGCCAGCGGCTCTAGATCCAACAGAAGCTGCAATTATTGAAGGTGAAATCTTAGACACATCAGAGCGGACACCAGCCCGGAACTCGACGATGTTGGGTAAACAGATCCAGGTATTGATCGTTGATGATTCGCTGGTGCAACGTCAAACACTTACTCGCGCCCTGACTAAAGCTGGCTGTCAAGTTATTCAAGCCAGTCACGGACGAGAGGGAATTCTCCGATTGCAAGAACATCCCCGCATTCGCCTAGTCGTATGTGATATTGAAATGCCCCAAATGAATGGCTTTGAATTTCTCAGTCATTGTCGTCAAGATCCCAAATTAGCCCAAATTCCGATCGTGATGTTAACTACTCGCGGTGGCCAAAAACATCGTCAGTTAGCAATGACATTAGGTGCTAAAGATTATCTGACAAAACCTCAATCCGAACGAGATTTGCTCGATATTGTTGCCAAATTATCCCAGCCAAATGAAGTAGGGGTTTAAATAGCTAGTGGCTAGATGTTGGGTGGGCAGTGCCCGCTGTCTAAATGCTAGATCATAAATATTCCGATCTTTCCGATCCATTATCACCTAAAATGTTAAATTACTCTATTCTCCCAAAACGGTTATCTAATCCTAACGATGAGGGTAATAATTTCCGAACGATCGTGTTTACACTTGCCGATATTGAAGATACTTCAATGGGTAAATATTTATTTGCTTTACCTGTGGAATCGGTAGTCAAAGCGATCGTGTATCCAGCAGATCGAACAGTCCTCAAAGATGGGATTGGCATGATTAATTTAGATTCCCAAACTGTAACCATTGTAGATTTACGACATAAGTTTACGACGATCGATCCTCAGCATGATTCTTCAAAATTTTTAATTTTATTCCATACCGATGCTGGAGAACTTTGCGGCCTGCCGATTAAATCTGCTCCAGTTTTGATGGATATTTCTCCTACGGTAATTCGATCGCTGCCACTTGCTTATCGAGAAGTAAATCAGCTAAGTTTTGCCAGTCATATGGCGATCGTTCCCCAAGGAGATAATTTAGAACCATCACAAATTTTGCTCTTGGGAATGAATCCATCCCTAGCCCGATCGATCGCCAACCACCTCAATTAATTCAAGCTAAATTATCGGAGCTGTTCTTGATGTCGTTCGACAGCTTCAAATAATGCTTGAAAGTTACCAGCACCAAATCCTTGGGCGCGATCGCGACGTTCGATTATTTCAAAAAAGAAAGTTGGTTGCTCGAAGATCGGCTTGGTAAAAGTTTGCATTAATAAAGATTTAGGTGCATCTTTAGACCAATCAACCAAGATTTGAAGTCGTTCGAGCGCTTGCAATTCGTTACTTGTCAACAGCGATTCGATCCAGCCACCATCGCGTATTTTTAGTAGATCGTAATACGTGGTTGGGATCGGTAAAAACTCTACGCCCTGTTGTTGCAATCGATCGACTGTCTCAAAAATACGATCGGTATGGAGGGCAATATGTTGAATCCCCGCGCCTCGATTGAGATCTAAAAATTCTTGAACTTGTGAGTTAGACGAACTCGGCTCGTTAATATTAAACCTAATATTTCCACACGCACTAATTAGTGCTTTGCTAGACAATCCAGATCGATCGGTATTAATCGTAAATGTCTGTTCTACTTGAAAATCAAAGATCTCTCGATACCAAGCTACTGCTGCATCTAATTCTCCCGCAGGTACATTTAAGACGATATGATCGATACCTGTAATTGGATGTTGAAGATCTGTTCTGGCATTTGATTGCGAAAATTTTGGAGATTGAATAATTGTATGATCGATCGAACCCCAGCCCTTAATTTTCAATGCAGGTAATGTTTCGATCGATTCATCGGCAATAATTTTAACATCTAGCCGATCGATCCTTCGCCTCATCTCATCTAGATTTTCAACCCAAAAAGTAATATTCCCTACTCCCGATGGATGAAGATTGAGATCGTCATCAAAGCAAGCTAAAGCTGGTGATGATGAGACTGAAAAACAAGGGAGATTTTCACCCAGATTATACTTGCTTGTAATGCCATTATCGATCCAGCCACTATCTTGCATCCCCATTTTTTTGATAAATAAGTTGGCAATTCGATCGGGATCTTTGACGTAAAAGTGAATGCTCTGGATATCCATAAATTCCAATTATGACGATCGATTCAACAGGAGCGAACCTGAGATATTTTGTGCGAGTGGTGCTCCTAAAGTGATAAGTTAAAATCTATTTTGTGGCAGCAATTAATCCAAACCGAATCAAGCCACTGCGATAACCACTACTCATTAAATTTAATGACATCGCCGCTTCGATCGTTTTCCAACCCGCCTTGACTAATCCGACCACTGCTTGAGGCGTAATTGCCGAATCGATCACTACATCCCAAAATGGCTCAACTGCTGTAGACCAGTCAGCGACACGCAGATCTTTAAATCCACAACGTTCGACAATTTGTTGATATTCTGGCAGCGACAGCACATAGGGCAAACAGTAAACTCGATAAATATCCTGAAGATGTTTTTCCTCATTCGCACTGAGTGGATTTGCCGCAGTGGTCGGGCGGTGACACCAAGTTGCCAAGATCAATTTCCCGCCAGGTTTAAGCACCCGATAACACTCTTCGAGAAACTTGACCTTATCTGGCATGTGTTCGCCACTTTCTAACGACCAAACCAGATCGAAACTATGATCGACAAAAGGCATGTCGAGGGCATTCGCTACCTGAAAATTAGTCTTTGCGGCTAAACCAACTGCTTGTGCCCGTGCCTGCGCCCGATTTGCTTGGACGGGAGAGAGGGTAATTCCGGTGACTTTGGCACCAAATTTTTCGGCTAAATAGAGACTACTACCACCAATCCCACAGCCGACATCGAGAATATTTTGGGGTCGATTCTCCTGGAGAGAGTCTTGTGCTAAAGCTTCTAAGGCAAAGGCATCGCTAACGCCAACATTTGTGCGATTCTGTGCCCAAGTGAGTAATTCTTCAATCAGATTTATCTGCGCCTGACGACGATCTAGTTTGAGATTTCCATCTGGCCCATAATAACCATGGTGCATGTGTTCGCCCCAGACCTGTTCCCATAGACCGCTTGATGCGTCATAAAATTCTTGGATTTGTTTGTACAGTGCGTTACTCATGTAAATAAATCGATTCGGCTTGCAGTTGTCTCACATATTCTAACGAACTTGCGATCGCGACATAATATTTAGTATTACTGACTGACCGATCGATCGAAAAGTACCAAAAGACATAGATACAAGCGATCGAGACATGATGAAAACTTATTCTTCATCCCACAATTTCTCT
>JBJOOY010000489.1:0-2636 GCA_046051065.1 Cyanobacteriota bacterium | reverse complement strand
GTAAAAATCGAACCACTAACTTGCCCGTATTGGTGCAAAATTTGTTTCAATACTACGACAGGTGTATGCGAATTTTTGGCGACAATTTGTGCTAGGCCACTACCGATCTCGCTGATTTGAGCGAGTAGCGCTGCTGAGGTGTGTGGGTGAGCTGCGATTGCACGGACCAATTCCCGATCTTGACGACGCGATTTGCCCACCAACCGTTTTAATAGTGTGCTGGGAGCTTGGAGATTGTAAGCTACTGCCAACCAGAGACTATAATCTTGTTGATTGACTGCATAGTCCATAAAAGCTCTGGGCACTCGATCACATTGCAACAAACTAGTTAGAGTTGCATGGGGAATTGTAGCGGCTAAATCGAGATGCTCTAATTTTAATAATTCAAAAACGGGGTTAGCCAGGATGACTTCCGGAAAATCAATCCCTAATTCCCACAGTAAGTCTGTTGGTGTATTAGGATTACTTGCCACTAGCCGTCGCAAATCCAAGTTTTTGGCAGCAGCAAATTGACGCAATAATTGTGGATCCGTATTGGGGTTAATTGCCATCTGCATCTCTGGCACCCCTGAATCTACTGTTACTGTAGTTTTGTGAGCTACTAGCTGCTCTATTGTTACTTTCATGCTTGATTTATCGATATCTGCTTACTCACTTATGAGTTAGGATACCCAGGCCGAAACCCAAAGATGGAGGTTTCAGTAATATTCATCTACGGTTCGATCTGGATAGTCACGATCGGCTAAACTTAACAGCGATCGAGTGTAAGCTCCAATTTATGTATGCTAATTCTATCATCCTTATGTGTGAGCTTAGGATCGGAAAAACTAATAACTTTTATTAGTAAATCTGCTGCTGAATTAGCGCCAATCTGCTCGATTTGTGTTGTAGGAACTAGGGTTTGTCCTCTGTGAAGATAACTCTGAGCAGGAACAAAAAATTGTCCTAAGGAATGAGGATTTAATAACTTACAATTCTAACTAGATCGAGGTTTCGCTTTGTAGTTCCACATCCTCTTAGGGGATAAATATGCAGACAATCCAGTGACGATCGAGTTTATCTTTACTTGCATTATTCGATCGATTCAGCCCGAAAGACTGTATATGTGGTAGTTGAGATCGCAATCAACCACTAGCAAACATCCATTCCCAACCATCCAGATCGTGAAAACTAAAATTCTTACCACACTATTACTTGCCACCCTAACTTGTGGTGGTATTAGCACTATTTATCTCATCCCTGCTACTGCAAAAACACCAGCAGCCACTACGACTACTGCCAATCGCGTTTATGAAAAAGCAAATCCGGCGGTAGTGACAATTAGAAATAATAACGGACATGGTAGCGGCTTTATTATTAGTAACGATGGTTATGTGATTACCAACGCCCATGTGATTAAAGGGCAACCAGCAGTAGTGACACTGATAATGGCAGATGGAAAAACAGAAATTCCCGCCGATTTAGTAGGATTTGGCAAAAATGGGCTGGATCTGGCATTACTTAAAATCAATCGTCGGGGTCAAAAATTCCCCACAGTTGCTCTCAGTAAGACGATTTCTAGAGTCGGGGACAATACCTATGCCATCGGTACGCCGTTGGACGAGGCTTTCAAAAATACCTTGACTACTGGGATTGTCAGTGCCATCCGTGACGATGGTAATTACATCCAACACAACGCCGCTATCAATCCAGGTAATTCTGGCGGGCCATTATTAAACGATCGAGGTGAAGTAATTGGTGTAAATACATTGGGAGCTGGCCGAGATACGGGTAATGTCGGACTCAACTTAGCTCTGGGTATCAATTTAATCCGTCAATTTACGATCGAGGCACGTCAGGGTAAAAGTTCGCCCGTGGCGACGATCGAGACTGAATAACTTTTGTAAACAGCCATCGGTGCTGCTGCATCTTTCACTAGTTAACCACCCGATTTAGACAAGTAAGGGTAGCAAACTCGTCTATCTCCAGCCATACTCATTTAATTATTATCATGCAATTACATCGTCAAACCCGTTCCGCATTCAACTTAAAGATCGTCCGCACACTCTGCTTATCCACCCTCGCCATCACCACCGGATCGTTGGTGACGACCATCATCCCCGCAGCAGCTAGCCCGCAAACGATCGCTCAAAACACACCAACCAACAATTGAGTTTTATTGTGGTAAGGCTATAGATCCTAGCAGTAAAAGCAGCCTTCCAGCTACTCTGGCTAAGATTAGCGGAGCGACAGAAGGACCTGCATTAATTATCTGGAAAAGCGAAGCATTTAAAAGCACACCCCAACAACGGTGCGAAACAGTCTCACCTAAATTTCAAACAGCACTACAACAAGGGCGAAATTATCTGACTGCAGGGATCGATAAACAAAGTGGTTTGGGGATGATTTGTGCGATAGCTAATGCCGAACAACCTTGCGATCGAGCGAATATGTTATTCACGCTTAAATCTTATCAAGATGCTGGTACGACGATCGAAGAACTATCTAGTGTGCTATCTGGTACAGCGAGTGTACCGCAGTATCAAGGCAGTGGCAACCGAGTCGTCGATCTCCGCAAATTTGCTTCGATCCGAAAAAAGTAGTTGCTAAAAGGCGATAGATAGTCGAGGTGTGGGTTGGTAAGCTCTCACCAACTT
>JBJOOY010000488.1:0-2597 GCA_046051065.1 Cyanobacteriota bacterium | reverse complement strand
GCTTAATTTTGATGATGTATCCGCCATTGGCAAAGGTACGCTATGAGGAGTTGAGAGATGTTTTTCGCAATGGGAAAATACTCGGACTATCGCTGTTACTCAATTGGGTAGTCGGACCGATGCTAATGTTTACATTGGCGATCGTCTTGCTCAGAGACTACCCAGAATATATGGTAGGACTAATCTTGATTGGGTTAGCGCGTTGTATTGCCATGGTAGTCGTGTGGAGCGATTTAGCACGAGGTAATACTGAATATACAGCAGGGCTGGTTGCCTTCAATAGTATTTTCCAAGTAATTTTCTACAGTCCTTTTGCCTGGATATTTCTGAGCGTGTTACCGCCGCTGTTCGGGTTGCAGAGTAATGTCGTCCAGATCGATATTGCCGATATTGCCAAAAGTGTCTTTATCTATTTAGGTATCCCTTTTATAGCGGGGTATTTCACCCGCTATATGTTAGTTAAAGCTAAAGGAAAAGCTTGGTATCATGAAGAGTTCGTACCTAAAATTAGTCCAATTACACTGATTGCATTGCTATTTACCATTGTCATTATGTTCAGCTTGAAAGGGAACTTAATCGTCCAAATTCCCTTAGATGTCGTGCGGATTGCTATACCATTAATTATTTACTTTGTGGTGATGTTTCTGGTTAGTTTCTACATGGCATGGCGCATCAGAGCTGATTACTCAAAAGCCACGAGTGTGGCATTTACGGCTACAGGGAATAATTTTGAGCTCGCGATCGCTGTAGCCGTGGGAGTATTTGGCATCAATTCAGGTGCAGCATTCGCGGCTGTTATCGGCCCTTTAGTCGAAGTTCCAGCCTTAATTGGTTTGGTCAACCTGGCATTTTTATTCGAGCGGAAATTCTTCACTCCAACTAATTCAAAACTATAAATAATAAATAATTATGAAACGAGTAATGTTTGTGTGCAAAAAAAATTCAGCCAGATCGCAAATGGCGGAAGGCTTTGCTAAAAAGTTTGGGGCTGGTAAGATTTCGGTAACTAGTTCGGGACTAGAATCTAGTCAAGTCAATCCGATTGCGATTAAAGTCATGCAAGATGTCGGCATCGATATCAGTCAGCAAACATCTAATCCGTTGAGTGAGTTCCAGCCAACAGATTTTGATGTGGTAATTTCACTCTGCGGTTGTGGTGTAAATTTGCCCCCAGAGTGGGTAACGCAATCAATATTTGAAGATTGGCAATTAGACGATCCTGCAGAGCAACCAGAAATCTTTCCGAGAGTAAGGGATGAGGTAAAAGAACGGGTAGAAAAATTAGTTTCCACTATGAATTAGAGTGTCATAATTGTCAGACACATAGTGAATATTTATATTTTAGGTGGTAATTATCTGAAATATCTCATTTAGCTTGTTCGACAATCTTTGGCACCATCAAAATAGTAAAATTATCTAATTCAATGACAAATCTCGATCGTCCACCCAAAATCTTATTTTTGTACGGTTCCTTAAGAGAACGTTCTTATAGTAGACTATTAGCTGAAGAAGCAGCACGAATTATTCAGGAGTTTGGAGCAGAAGTAAAATTTTTTGACTCTCATGAATTACCCCTGTATGCTAGCGTTCCCGATACTCATCCGAAGGTGCAAGAATTGCGGGAATTAAGTCTGTGGTCTGAGGGACAAGTTTGGTCTAGCCCAGAGATGCATGGGCAAATTACAGGTGTTTTAAAAAATCAAATTGATTGGATTCCATTAAGTATCGGTGCAGTTAGACCAACACAAGGTAGAACCCTCGCCGTTATGCAAGTATCGGGTGGTTCTCAGTCATTTAATGCTGTGAATACACTGCGGCTATTGGGTCGTTGGATGCGGATGTTTACAATTCCCAATCAATCTTCAGTAGCAAAAGCATATCAAGAATTTAATGAAGATGGCACCATGAAAGATTCAGCTTATCGCGATCGAGTGGTAGATGTGATGGAAGAACTTTACAAATTTACATTATTACTGCGCGACCACACAGATTATCTGACCGATCGTTATAGTGAACGCAAAGCATCCGAATCTATTGCTTAAATTTAGAGCGATAATTTTTATCGGATCGAAAAATTCACGATCCGATTATTTTAAGGGTGAATTGTGGTAAAAATAAGCTAAAATCCGATCGACGATCCTAACCATCGTCACTCAAACAACTTTCTTTAATGCCGATCCTAAGAATTATGATTAAACGTCGTTCTTTTCTGACTTACTTTGGTTTAAGTTGGTTAGCTAGTTGCTTTCCCGTAGTTCTTGCAGCTTGTTCTCCTAAATCTGCAACACCAGACTCCGCCGCTCAAGCTGGTACTTCAGGTGCCGAAGATAAAGGTAATACTGGTGCAAAATCAGGCTCGAAAAAAGCGGCTGATGGCTATACTGATGTAGGGACAGTTGCGGAATTGAAAAAAAATGGCTCGCTCCAGACTAAAACTGTAGCAGTAATCGAAGATCCCGCTAATCCCAAAAAAGTACTTGCTGTTAACCCCAAATGTACTCACGAGGGTTGTGATGTGAAATGGTCGGCTGGGGAGAAAAAATATGAGTGTCCCTGTCATGGCGCAGATTTTGCCGCAGATGGTAAAGTCTTAAAAG
>JBJOOY010000487.1:0-2735 GCA_046051065.1 Cyanobacteriota bacterium | reverse complement strand
ATTCTTTGTTGCGGAAGTTTTCACTGGTTCTCCTGGTAAATACGTGAAACTAGAAGATACTATTAAAGGTTTCCAATCAATTCTTAATGGCGAACTCGACGATTTACCTGAACAAGCTTTCTACTTAGTTGGTGATATCAACGAAGCCAAAGAAAAAGGTGCAAAACTCTTGAAAGGCTAGAAGATTACACCTTGAAAATATACTGATGGGTGCTCCTTGTGGGTACCCTCATGTCTGTAGGCGATTGCTTAAACTCTTCAATTTTATTTCTGCTTGCGCAGAAGCTGCGCTAGAGAGATTAATTAACAACTAGCCACTAATTTAATACTAAATAATATGACATTAACAGTAAAAGTAATTGCCCCAGATAAGACTGTTTGGGATGGTGAGGCAGATGAGGTAATTTTACCGAGTACGACCGGACAAATCGGGATTTTGACTGGTCACGTTGCGCTAGTAACAGCATTAGATACTGCGGTGATGCGGGTGAAAATAGATAAAGATAAATGGACTCCTATTGCGCTCATGGGTGGCTTTGCGGAAATTGAAAATGATGAAGTTACTATTTTAGTAAATGGAGCGGAATTAGGCGAGAAGATCGATCGAGAGCAGGCTCAAAAAGCTTTTACTGAAGCAGAGCAAAAATTAGCGGCGCTCCAAACTGGAGATCGTCAAAATACGATTCAAGCTACCCAAGACTTTAAACGGGCGAGAGCCAGACTCCAAGCCTCAGGTGTAGTGTAACCTGCGATCTATTCTAGATTGAGTCAGTCCGCAACTACCAACAAAACCCCAGAGAGTACATTGATGGGGTTTTGTTATTCGACAAAGATCGCTATTTAAATGAGGTAAGTATTACTTTGATTAGCCGAATTCTCCGCAGGTTAAATATTGCACTAACTGAAGATGAATATTTTTTAGAAACGATCGAACGCATCGAACGCATCGTTTCTAAAATTCTGTCGATCGGGATGATTATTGTGATCTTAATTGCGATCGCTCAGTTAAGTTATGCTTTAGTAGAAAAGATATTTATTACAATTGATAAACCGAGCAATGACAGTTTTAATAAAACCTTATTCGAATTATTTGGATTATTTCTCAATGTTTTAATTGCCCTAGAAATTCTTGAAAATATCACTGCTTATCTGCGTAAACACGTAATTCAGGTAGAATTAGTCATCGTTACATCATTAATTGCTGTAGCTAGAAAAATTATTATCCTTGACTTAGAAAAGAAAGGCAGTGATGATTTAATTGCACTAGCTGTTACTGTCTTTTCACTATCTACTAGCTATCTTATCGTTCATAATATTGCTAGAAATCTTTCTAAAAAATAGCCGATCGATCCAATTAGATCGATCGAATTTTAAATCCTTAAAAATCGGGATAGATGCAGTTAAGATGTAGTCGTTTTATTCGGGAGCGCCAGGCTCGCCTAAAATCCGCGTACCACCGGGCAACAATCGCTGAGGTTTACCTAAATCGGCCGGAATCCGATAAACTGGGCGACGACGAAAGATGGGGCTACTTTCTTCGACACTTGGCTTAAGTTGAGCCGCATCTGGTTGCTGCGGATTCAATCGATTAGGATTAGATTGTTGGTCGGTTGTTTTAGATGATGTATTCACCCCTTTAGCACCTGCCAAATTAGCCTCGGACAGAATAATACTGCCAAGATTAGCACCGGAAAAATCGGCTAGGGCTAGATTTGCAGCTGCTAAATTAGTACCTTGGAGTACAGCGCGGCTAAATTTGGTATTGACCAAATTAGCATAGGTGAAATCGGTGCGAGTGAGATTAGTACCCACAAAATGCACATCGATTAGACTGGCGGCTTGTAATGTAGCCTTGGAAAGATTCGTGTTAGTCAGATCGGAGCCAGTGAGATTAGCTCCCCCTAAATTTGCACCAGTTAAGTTAGCTCCTGCTAATTTAGCACCGACTAAGTTAGCAGCTTGCAGATCGGCATTGACTAGCTTTTTATTACTCAGATCTGCACCGCTGAGATCGCAACCAACACATTTATTTGTAGACAGTAGTGTTTCTAGCTGTGTTTGGTTGAAAGCATAAGCAGCTGTAGAATGTATCCCCAACTGGAGTAGTGTGAAGTATAGCAAAAAACGGCGATTCATACGAGTTATAAATTAGGAACTTTGAATTTTGGGAGTTTTAAGTAAGTTGACAGAGCCAAACGACCAGATTGAGTCGATCGAGTGATGAAATTGAGACAATTAGCCGGATCGATCCTATGTTTTTACACCCTATCTATTAAATGAAGCTATAAATCACTTGAAGTTCCAATTTTGAAATAAGTGTAGATGGTAGTTGGGATTTTGGGTATACATGTCGATCTAGTTGAATTTGCAAGCCAGTTAAGGGATCTGCGCCATTTGCAACCATAAATTCGAGGCGATTGACTTGGGGCATAATTGAGAGTGCATCCAAAAGCTGGGTAACAGCTTGGACATAAGGATGATTTTGATCTTGATACCAACCTTCGATCGCTAAATCTGCTTGATCGAAACCCAGGTGAAATGTGAGTGAAGGTGTGCCAAATAAAGCAACACCAACTGGTCTAGCTTCCTCTTTTAATAGTAAATGATTAGTCTGGGCGAGGTGTCGAAGTTTATCCAAGCGCTCGTACCGAGCGGTGATATCTAATGGCTCCTCATTCCAGGTAATTGCTACTGTCACTAGATAGGTTTGGAGCAGCATATGTCCGAGCTTAGCT
>JBJOOY010000486.1:0-2742 GCA_046051065.1 Cyanobacteriota bacterium | reverse complement strand
AGTACCGATCGAGACATACATCCGTTGGGTGTGGCGGTTGAATATTTTGGTTTCGATCCGATTATTGCTAGCTGTTACTACCAAGTGATCTGTAGCGTTCCCAGTCCAGGCTTTGATCGTCACATCTCGATCGATTGAATTTCGAGCTGTTTCGGCGGCTTTCTCAGCGGCTAAAGCGGCGGTAGTAGCGACTTGAGTAGCTGCGCCAATTTGTTGAGCCATTGCCGGAACCGCAGCAGTAAAGGCAGCGGTGAGATCTGCGGGATTAATGCTAGAAGGATTATTTGAAGGCATATAGTCGGTATGGAAGGTGTTATAAACTCGCTCGTCTTGTCCGGTGTAGGCGTAAAATTCTAGGACAGAATTTAACACCCCACTCGATTGCGATCTAAACGTCAACTTTTGAGGCACTTCTAAATCGAGGTTGATTAGTTGTACCCGTTTGGTTTGAAAATTACTCGGTGGGATATCAAAGGTTTGGGATTCGATAACCCCAAACCCTTGAATCTCAATCTCGCTAATTAACAGTCCACTCCCCAAGTTATCAAAATTGGTATCTTTTGATAAATGGGAGATCGTCCACCGAATTAACATGGTGTCGAATAATTCCGCACGTTGAGGCAAGATTAAATCCTTGTCTCTGTGAACTGGATAAGAGCCAACATGCGTATAATTTTGTGGATTTAGTAGACTGTTATTTAGCATAAATGTTATCTACCTGCGGGAAGTGCAGGTAGACCAGCACCTTTTTTCTTGGCATTATAGGCTGTGCCAAAAGTCCAGGAGTTACCTTTATCCGATACGATCGCAGCGATATTGTTAGATTTACCACTACTCATCAAAAAGGTAATCATATCTTTCATCGTGTAAGAAGAAGGCATCGTAACTTTTACCGAAGCAACCTCTTTACCGCCAATTTTAGTCAGTTTTTTAAACTTAACTGTAACCGAGCGACTTCTTCCAGTCGTACCCATTTTTGCGACACTTACGCTATCATGAGTAATTCCATTAATAGTGAGTTTTTTAGTTTTGATAGAGGCTTTAACCATCTCCATCGGTACTACTATTTTAATACCAAAGTATTTAGCTACAGGCTCTTTAACTTTTGCGTATTCGACCTTGTTAGTACCACCTTTTGACTTGTCCTTAGCCTTAATCTCTTCACTCGCTCCAGCCGGATGTTTGCCATACCTCCAGCTCGTGCCATTTTCAAAATGACACATTACAAATCCACCGTATACTCCACCTTTAGACATTTTTTGACCTACAGTTATTTTGTGATTTTAAGATTAGAAGCGGCAAGATATACTTGCCGCTTATTTACCTGACATGGTATCTAAACCGATTATTTAAAATCGGCTTAAAGGTAGCCAGCAGTTGACACTAGAAGCATCAATTCGGATAACTACACCGCATCTAAAACGAACAGGTAGTTGAACATAGTGAAGTCAATTTGTCCGGTAGTAGGATCTGAATTTACTTCACACGGAAGAGTAATCGAAATATCAAACGTTCCCGCTTCTTGGTTAGGAGTGATATTTACTTGATTAGGCGTTTGAATCACGATGTTAGGGTCGATTTGACGCTCTAAGTAAGTGATTAAATTACAGAGATGAACGATCGCTTCGGGTAAGCTAACAGCGTTAACAAGATCGCCTGTGCCAGGAATCCAAGTTAGATAATCGACGATGAAGTTACGGGCAAATAAGCTGATGTTATTTGTAGCGGTATCTCTCACCATCCGAGCGGGTAAAGATAGAGTTGAGGTGAAAGTCTTAGAAGCATCACCAGTAATTTGATAACTAACGTAGTTAGTTTGTTGACCGGGGTTATCGCGATTAGCCTTAGACTCTAACTCACTTAAAAGCACGATCGATCGATAAAGTGCGTCTACATGTTTCTCAGCGATGATTGTCGATCCACCCGATACAAAATCTGAAACAGCCATGATAATTGATTCTCGTTTACTAGTTTGCTTGTTAAACCCAAACTAACAGCCAGACCTCAGATATGGCAATACATCGAAGGCTAAATCATTTTCGTTCTCTATAGAGAACAAAAAAATATGGTACAAGGGTCATACAAGCGTGATTTAATGTTAAGCTAAGCCTCATAAAACTTAATGACAAAAAGTATAGAAACATGTAAATTCTATGGGGAAAAATTGGAATAATATCAATAAATTTATTGTATATTTATCTGTGAATCTAGCAGAAAACAGATTCAAATAAATTCACTAAATCAGTAAGCAACTAATCAAATGAAATTACGCCCGATCGCCGAATTGAATGCTCGTGGTTTAGATACCCCAGCTAAGAAATTTTCCGCAGCTAGTAAAGCGCTCCGAGGGGCTACTCTACCGAATCCAGTCGCGACGATTATCAAGCCAGGAGTAGCAGCTAAAGCGGCAATTATCGGAACGGGGACCGCAGCTACACCACAATTTCCCGCAGTCGCCGGAGTTGCCGCGATTAAATCACCGATCGTTCGTCCCAGTCCAGATTGGATCGGCTCGGTCAAAATTGATATCGATCCAGTTACACAGATCGAGCATCATGTTCTTTACCTGCCTTACTCTCCAGCGGCTGAAGCTCTCGGTGCAACTCTAGACGCTAGCCAAATCCTAGAAATCACTGCCCCAGGCTTCGATCTAGGCGCGTATGTAGAGCTTGGAATAGCAACAATTCCAGTCGCCGAAACAGCACTATTAATCAATGGGCTAGCGGCAACAGTCGAGCAATA
>JBJOOY010000485.1:0-2887 GCA_046051065.1 Cyanobacteriota bacterium | reverse complement strand
AATATTTTGCCATCGAGCTAAGGTTTGATCTAGATCCATTTTGAGGCTATCAGC
The DNA here is from genome assembly GCA_046051065.1 of Cyanobacteriota bacterium. GTDB lineage: Bacteria > Cyanobacteriota > Cyanobacteriia > Cyanobacteriales > Chamaesiphonaceae > Chamaesiphon. The sequence goes on along the minus strand of JBJOOY010000485.1, from coordinate 2,833 downwards.
CTGGACTACGCCAACATCAAAACCCCTTTGACGGTGGGTAAATTCACCATCAATGTAGCATTCTAACAACCATCTCGGAGCTGTAGTAACCAGAATCAATTTAACTGATGGTAATAGCTGTTGCAGCTTTTCGGCGATCGAAGCAGTCCGAGCAGCATGACCGAAACCATGGTCGGTGATGGCAATATAAATTGTATGGTCAGACATGAAAAGTTATGAATTATGAATTATGAATTCAATTAATGCATCAATTTCAGCAGTAGTTGTGAAGTAATGAGTGCAGGCACGAATACAATCTGGATCGACGATCGTGCGGAGATAGAAATTTTCTAGTTCTAAAGATTGCACTAATTTAGCATGATTTCCGGTCTTAACTTGAAAAGACACTAAACCCGATTGCGGCGGGGTGTCGCTCAAACATTTAATCCCTGGTAATTGTTGTAAACTTTGCCACAGATAAGTCGCTAAACTAATAATTTTGTTTGCCCGATCGATCGCACTGCCCCAAGCTTGATGAGTGGCGATCGCGGCTCTTAAACCACAATACAGAGGATAGGCAGATGTGGCAACTTCATAACAACGACTATCATTAGTAAATGGTAAGCCTGGCCGACTATAATCTAAACTGCGCCAACCGATAAATGTCGGCTGTAAACTCGATCGAGCGGCGGGATGAATATACAATCCGCCCACACCTTCGGGTCCGCACCACCATTTATGTCCGGTGAAGGCGTAGTAATCAATGCCCAATTCATCTAACTTCAGCGGTAATAATCCCACCGATTGGGCGGCATCGATTAAAATTTGAATCGGCCGATCTATTTGTGAATATTGCCGAATCCCCACTGCAATTTCGGCTAGAGGTAATACTTGTCCGGTATTCCACAGGACATGGCTGAAGACGACTAATCGCGTGCGTGGCTTTAAGTTGGCGGTGATGACGGTAACAGGATCGCCAGTATTTAAAGTAGCTAACAGTGGGAACAGATCGACACTAACCTGAAACCGACGACAGATTTCATGAATACTCGCGATTACGCCTGGATGTTCGCAGTCCGAGAGCAAAATTCGATCGCCTGGCTGCCAATCTATCCCCCAGAGTGCAATATTACAGCCAACAGTAACATTTTCAGTTAGGGCGATTGCAGACGACAAGCCGTTCGAGCCTGCGGCTACACCTAATTCAGATCCGATCGTCTGACGGGTCAAATTTGACTCGCGCACCACCCATTCGTTAGTTTTTAGCCCAAATGGCCCCTGCGATTGAATTGTTTGATAGCCCTCTACAATCGCATCTAAGGCAGCTTGAGGCATCGGGCCTTGGCCACCATAGTTAAAGTAAGCTTTGTTTGCTAGGGCAGGAAATTGTTGTCGATGGGTATTCACAAATTCTAGTAATTTAGAGCAGATATAGGGGTTGAGACAGAATAGAGATACTGTTGGCGAATTCAAAAATCGATCGGTTCAGGCGATCTCGAAAAGCTGACCAGAGCAGGCTTGAATATTCGATTTTTTGACCATAGCGTTCATACCAATCAATTGTGACAATTCTCTCCAACCAAGTTGGAGCTACTTTTGCTAGTGTATTTAAAGCAGATTTTAGAGTTTCTTCAAGGTGTTCTAATTTAGTTAGTTCTTGGACAACAGCTAGGATTTGAGTTGAGTCGGTTCTAGCTTTTCCTCTGGATTTCAGTAGTTCTAAGTCTCCAAATTTAGCTAACATTATATACTTATTGCCTTTGGTGAATGCTGCTTTAGCTACTTTGGCAGTGATTTCTGGAACAGGAGAAATTAATTCAGGATGTAGACACATATGCTCACCTTAATCCGATGAGTTTATTTTAGATGATTGGCACTCGCGCAAAATTATTGAGTTGTTTTCCAGTGGGGACTTGCTTCGATCGGGACTTCTACCCGATCTCCCGATCGCCTGAATCGACCGATTTTTGAATTCGCCAACAGTATCACAGTATCCGTATCCTGTAGCAATCCCGATTAGTATTGCAGGTCGCTACAGATACAGAGCGAATGCAGCTATACTACTGGTAAGCAAAAATTTGGTTACTACTTCACGATCCGGCATTTAAACCACTATATTTAACAAATTAATTTGGTCATTAGTATCTACTTATTAAGTAGTAATTATTTTATGAGTTTAAATATTAAAGAATTCTGGAAACAGATCCGAAACCCAAAATCGGAAAAAGTTTTAGATGTAACAGAATGGATTTCCAATAGCACTAGTGCTACTCTTGGCTTAGCAGTTGCACTCGGAGTTGTTAATCCCACTTTGCCATTAGTGTTGGCAGGATTAGCTTTTACTAGCCCGTTCAGAAAAATAGCAGATATTATTATTAAATATAGAACAAAAAACGAAATCAATTTGAATGAAATTGTTGCAATTGCGGCTCCTTTAGCTTACCTCAAAAGTTATCAATATTGGATTGAAAATAACAGTATTTTAAGGGAAAAATTATCTTCGATACAGACTAGTATTGATGAAGTCAGTAATTTCATGAATGGACTGATTTTAAGTGATGACTTAGCAGGTCGAGCTATTCATGATTTCTGTACATCAGATTTAGCCAAAGCATTTAATAGTATTTTACGAGAGCAATTATTAAAACATAACTTAGATAATATAGAAGCTAATATAACTGTTACGTGGGTAGCCTGGAAAGCTAGAGAGTATTTGAAAGAGGCTATAAAAGATATTCGGGATAGTAGACACATAAATATTGATAATTTAGGGCAAGTAAATATATATTTACTTGCAGATAGTACTGTCGATAACAATTCGTGTGATGACATTCAAATATATTTAAATCAACAA
>JBJOOY010000484.1:0-5027 GCA_046051065.1 Cyanobacteriota bacterium | reverse complement strand
GTAAGACATTTTCCCCTGTGAGTAATTCTGGTTGCTGTTGCGATCGAAATACAAGAATAGATCGATCGTCTGGATCGACTAACCATCCTAACTGACAACCATGAGTAAGACAGTATAGAATATTTCCCGTTACACGGTTAGCACTTTGATCTGGAGATAAAATTTCAATTGTCCAATCAGGTGCGATAACAACATTATCTATTGGTTCGCCATTGGCATCAAATTTAATATGTTCCCATAATAAAACTGCAATATCAGGAACTGTCGATCGATCGCCAAACGTGCAACGCAATTCGGGAAAAGCATAGGCAATTCGTTTTGATTCTGTCACCTCATCTATCGCGCTAGTTAACTTAGCTTGTAGTCGATAGTGACGCACTTTTTGCATATTTTTTTGAATAATGCGATCGTTAATGTACTCACTAGCAGGCTTTGTTTCTGGTAGCTGCAGAAAATCTTCTAAACTTATTGCTGGTGAATATTTTATCACTGTCATAAGTATCACCACAATTCATACTTTTAATCTTGGTATTCATGATCGATTGAGGTGTAATTTAGCATCTGCAAGATCGATAGTTTCATCATCTTTAGTTTCTTGGGCGTTGCTGGATTGAGGTATGAAACCTTGCGTAAAGGCAATGTCTTGTCTCGCTAGACGACCCTCCGAAGCGAGGCGTGTCGGAGACGGACGGAGCGCGAGCCGCTTCATGAATTGCCCCTACCCAAGGTTGTAGCGTTCGCACAATTGATGAATCATACCCATAATCAGCACCGCCAATATTTTGACTTATGAGTAAACCAACACACACTAAATATCTAAATCCATCAGATTTAATTTAGGGCCATAAGTTTCAATGAATTCGCGGCGAGGGGCAACTCGATCGCCCATTAAAATTGTAAAAATTCGATCGGCTTCGGCAGCATCTTGAATCTCTACTCGTTTGAGGGTACGGGTTTCCCGATCCATGGTAGTTTCCCATAACTGTTGTGGCATCATTTCTCCCAACCCTTTGAATCGCTGAATAGTATAGTTAGCATTGGAGGGAAACTCACCAATTTTATTCTGGAGTTCACGTTCGCTATAGCAGTAATAGTGATTGCGTCCTCTTTCTAATTTATAAAGTGGTGGACAAGCAATATAGATATATCCTTCTTCGATTAACGCTCGTTGATAACGATAGAAGAATGTCAGTAATAACGTCCGAATGTGTGCACCATCTACGTCAGCATCCGTCATTAAACAGATGCGATGATAACGTAATTGAGTAGATTTAAATTCTTCACCCCGAACGCCCAATCCTAATGCTGTAATTAGCGCTTGAATTTCCGTGTTTTTATAAATCTTAGAATCTTCAGTTTTCTCGATATTCAGGATTTTACCGCGCAACGGTAATATTGCTTGAAATCGTCGATCTCTACCCTGTTTTGCTGAGCCGCCTGCCGAATCTCCCTCTACAATGAATATCTCCGATTCACTGGGATCTTTGGAGCTACAATCTGCTAACTTACCAGGTAATGTTGAAGACTCTAATACTGATTTACGCCGAACTAATTCCCGCGCTCTTCTAGCTGCTTCGGCGGCATTAAATGCCTGAATTGCTTTGTCTAAAATTGCATCGGCAATATTGGGGCGAAATTCTAAATATTCAGTCAATGCTTCGGACACGATCGAGTCTACAATGCCGCGAACTTCAGTATTACCTAATTTAGTCTTAGTTTGCCCTTCAAACTCAGGATTGGGTACCTTCACCGACACAATGGCTGTTAACCCCTCACGGATGTTTTCACCACCCAGATTAGAATCACCATCTTTGAGTTTATTCCGTTTGCGCGCAACGGCATTCATGGTACGCGTTAAGACTACCTTTAAGCCCTCTAAATGCGTCCCACCATCGATCGTCCGAATATTGTTCGCAAAGCCTAATACGTTGTCGCTATACGCATCGATGCACCATTGTAGGGCGACTTCGACTTGCACCTTATTCTTCTCATTTTGGATGTAAATAACCTCTTCATGCAGCGGCTGTTTGTCAGCATTGATATAGGAGACATATTCCCGAATCCCCCCTTCATAATAGTAATTTTCTACCTTGGGTTCGGTTGTACCTAATACTTCTAATCGATAATCGGTAAAGCTAATCCGAATTCCCGCATTTAGGTACGCTAACTCTTTAAACCGACTGGCTAAGGTATCAAAATCAAACTCGATACTATCTTTAAAAATCTCTGTATCTGGTAAAAATGTCACCGTCGTACCTGTCCGATCTTGCTTGCTCGGGACGATTTCTAATTCCGATACGGCGATTCCTTTCGCAAATCTTTGAGTGTGAATCTTCTGATTCCGCCAGACTTTGACTTCGACGTGAGATGATAGTGCATTTACGACCGAAATCCCGACTCCGTGCAATCCACCAGAAACGGTATAACCACCATCACCAAATTTACCACCAGCATGAAGAACTGTTAAGACTGTTTCGATTGTCGATTTGCCAGTCTGTGGGTTAATCCCGGCGGGAATCCCGCGCCCATCATCGACTACCGTTACCGAACCATTAGCATTAATCGAGATATCGATATTTTTGCAATGACCAGCCAGCGCTTCATCGATCGAGTTGTCCGCAACCTCATATACTAAGTGATGGAGTCCCTTCGGCCCTGTCGAACCAATATACATCCCCGGTCGAACGCGGACAGCTTCTAGTCCTTCTAGAACCCGAATCTGTCCGTCATCATAATCACTGCTCATAAACGAGGCTCCAATAATGGGTTACAAGCTGCCTTTGGCTGCATTGATGATTAAATCACTCCAAAATTATAGCACAAATAGGTTATAGGCGATGCTAGATAGTTCTGAAGATATTTTTCAGAAGGGGATTCTAACTAGAGATAATTAGTTACCTAATTGATCGTCCACTGTTCACTCTCTCGAAGCTTGCGCGCTAAACCCATCGGAGACGGAGCGCGAATCACTGTCCACTGTCCACTATCCTTAAATGCTTATAGTTATCTGCGGTGCGACGGCGACGGGAAAATCGGGACTAGCGATCGAAATTGCCCGTAGGCTTAACTCTGTAATTATCAGCGCCGACTCGCGGCAAATATATCAAGAGTTTGATATTGCCACAGCGAAGGTGTCTAGCGCCGAACTTGCCATAGTCCCACATTACTTAGTTAGTACATGCGATCCTAATTATACGTTGACAGCGGCTGAATATCAAGCACAGGCACAGAGTCTAATCGATCGATTTCACCAGCAGCGCAAGATTCCGTTATTAGTTGGTGGTACGGGACTATATATTAAGTCGGTGGTGAAGGGGATGAAGATTCCCAGAGTCGCGCCCCAGCCGGAGTTACGATCGCAATTAACTAAATTAGGTCAAGTGCAATGTTATCAGATCTTGCAGCGCATCGATCGACAGGCAACAATTAAAATTCATGCTAATGACGCGATTCGCACGATTCGCGCGTTGGAGGTTTATTATGTCACGGGGAGAACGATCTCCAGCCAACAGGGAGAATATCCACCTAGTTATCCCATTCTTCAGATTGGTTTAGATTGTGCAGATTTAGATCTGCTGGCTCGACGCATTCAACAGCGCACGCAGCAAATGCTCGCACTGGGATGGGAGGCTGAGGTCAAATATCTAGGAGATAAATATGGCTGGGATTTACCATTACTAAATACTTTGGGTTACGCCGAGATGCGACAATATTTGCAAGGCGAAATTAGTTTAGTCGAAGCGATCGATTTAACTGTTTTACATACCCGCCAATTTGCCAAACGTCAACGTACTTGGTTTGGTTCTAACTCAGAAATTGAGTGGTTTGATAGTGATGATAAAATGTTACTCGATCGAGTGTGGTCGAGAGTTTGTGTGTGGATCAACGATCAATTTTAGTAACTAGCGACGCGCGTTCTGGAGGAAATCTCCAGGTTTAGCGCGTCAAGACAGTGGCTAGTGGACAGCAAGCACTTAGAGATTGATCGTGCACCGATATTTTCAATTGTCGAGTATTTAGTTTAAATATCGATCAGCTTAATCGAGCCATCTGTGTAAATGCTCGATCGGCAATTGTGGCAAGATGTTGATTGTGTGGATCGACTCTCAGAGCTTTATTGAAATAGATGCGTGCTTTATTGAATTTTCGACGCTTGATTAATTGACAGCCAAATTTAGCGTAGATAATTCCTTGCCATTGAGGGATTTGAATATCGTCTGGTAAATATTGAGCTAAACCTTCAACTACGAAGATTGCTTGGAGAAACTGTTCCTGCTCGATTAATAACTGGAGCTTACAAGATAATTTCCACTTTAATTCAGCTTGATACTTAGTTAGGACAGGAACTGGTGCTGCTGGCTGGGGAACGCGGTGGTGAGTAGTAGGCGTTCTATTGGCAGTCGGTCTCGTTGGCACAGCCATTGGGACAGGTTGAGAAGTAAATTGAGGTGAAGGTGCCAAAAGCCGAGTTAGTAAAATCTGATAAGCCTGATTGAGCGCAATAAAGCGTTGCGGTGCTTCACTATTGCCTGGGTTGAGATCGGGATGCCACTGACGAGCTAATAAGCGGTAAGAAGTTTTTAACTCGTCAAGGGATGCTTCATGAGAAATCCCTAATAACAGATAGTATTTGTCTAGATTGGTAGTAGAAGCAAGCATGTATCTAGTTAAAACTGATGGTGCACATTTTTGTCTTAATTTATTATTCCCAACTAAATTTGGATAGTTATCAAACGATTGTTAACAATTATCAAATTTAATCATCAATGTGATTGAATTATAGAGGCAGATAGAGCACACAGAGAGAGAAAAGCGTTCTGATAAATTATTATCAAATTGCTATATACAGCTTGAATTTTAAATTACTAGGCCACAATATCAACAGTACCTCGGGCTGAATTATATACACCACCAACAATCCGTAGATCGCCAGTTTGTACGAGTCTGCAGATCAGTGGAGAGTCTTTTAACCTAGCTATTTGAGCGAGCAAATGATCTCTAGCTAACGATCGAATTCGATTGGAGAT
>JBJOOY010000483.1:0-3241 GCA_046051065.1 Cyanobacteriota bacterium | reverse complement strand
TTAGTGGCTAGTGGCTAGTGGCTAGTGGCTAGTGGCTGGTGACTAGCCGTTTTTAATACTGAGATTAAGTTGGCATAATTTGACATAAATTTAAGAGATCGACATTATTGTAATATTCATTCCTACAAACTTAATTGATTGAAATTGTCCATCCCGCAGGGTTATTTACGCCCACAGCAACTAGCTATTATCCACTAACTCATGACAATCAACTTAGTTCTCGCATCTGCATCTCCCGCCCGTAGACGACTGCTCCAAAGTGTGGGAATTAATCCCCTCGTGTGTGTGAGTAACTTTGATGAAGATACAATTAAATTGACAGATCCGATCGCTTTAGTCGAAACATTAGCCCGATCGAAAGCTGAGGTTGTACTCACACAAGTCAATGATTCCCTAGTCTTGGGCTGCGACTCGGTATTAGTTATGAATGGCGAAATTCATGGGAAACCTCGCGATGCGGCTGAAGCATTCGATCGCTGGCAAGTGATGCGCGGCAATCATGGGACACTGTATACCGGACATGCATTAATCGACCAATGCCAATTCAAAACAGTCATCCGGTGCGGGATGACTCAGGTTTACTTTGGGCGAGTTACTGACGCTCAGATTCAGGCTTATATCGCCACTGGCGAACCATTAGCTTGTGCGGGTTGTTTTGCCCTAGAAGGGAAGGGAAGTGCCTTGGTGGACAAAATTGATGGGTGTCATAGCAATGTCATCGGTCTGAGCTTGCCATTACTCCGATCGATGCTAGCGGAATTAGGTCACGATCTCAGCATTTACTGGTAAGGCGATTTCTAGGCATGAATCGAGAGTCGATCGGAGTCGAAACTTGTCAACTTCCAATACGTTTAGCCAGCGACTGAAGTCGCCGCTAGTGGTACAAAGTCCGCCTGCGCGGACTAAATATTACGATCGACGATTTATTAACCGAACCGTATTGTGTCAACTTCGGTACATCTTTAATCAGAAAGCACCCAAGTGCTATAGTGTTAACTCTGGATTTGGCTGCGAGCTCGATCGATCGATTCCCGCACCCGATCGAATCCAGTCCCACCATAACTATTCCGCGCGGCGACTACCTGTCGCGGATCGATCGCGGCATAAATATCATCAGCAAAAGCCGGATGTAATGCTTGCCATTCAGCTAAACTGAGATCCTTGAGCAATTTATGCTGGCTCAAGCAAGTTTTAACTACTTTACCTACCAGATTATAAGCCTCGCGGAACGGCACGCCCTTAGTCGCTAAATAATCGGCAACATCCGTAGCATTGGCAAAATCCGACGCGACAGCTTCAGCTAACCGTGCAGGGCGAAATTCAATCCCCTCGCGCAGCAGAATTGTCATCGCTTCCAAACAAGCTTGGACGGTATTGACAGCATCGAATAGAGCTTCCTTATCTTCTTGCAAATCCTTGTTATATGCGAGGGGCAAACCCTTCATCAGCACCAACATTGCTTGGAGATGCCCGAACACTCGCCCAGTTTTCCCCCGCACTAATTCCGGAACATCGGGATTCTTCTTCTGGGGCATGATACTCGAACCCGTCGCACATCGATCGGTCAAACTGACAAAGCGAAACTCTTCCGATGCCCAAATAATCACCTCTTCCGCCAAGCGACTTAGATGTACCATAATTAGACTCGCCGCACCCAGGAACTCGATCGCAAAATCTCGATCGCTCACACCATCCAAACTATTGGCGTAAATATCGTCAAAACCGAGTAAGTGTGCTGTATACGATCGATCGATCGGAAAAGTCGTCCCCGCCAGTGCGCCACACCCCAAGGGCGAGATATTTGTCCGCTTGTAAACATCACCCAGCCGCTCCCAGTCCCGTTGAGCCATCTGAAAGTAGGCAAGGAGGTGGTGGGCTAAACTTAGCGGTTGCGCGCGTTGGAGGTGCGTATAGCCTGGAATTAGCGTATCTATATTAGCCTCAGCGAGGGTGAGTAACACCTGTTGAAATTCGCGCAATTGGGTTTGGATCTGGCGGATCCGATCGCGCAGGTATAATCTAGTATCGGTACCGACTTGATCGTTACGCGATCGAGCCGTATGCAACTTTTTCCCTGTATCGCCAACAATTTCCGTCAGCCTGCGTTCCACGGCAAAGTGAACATCCTCGGCATCAATCCCCGGCTGGAAATTCCCCGTCCGATATTCTTGGCGGATTTGTTCCAACCCAGCAACTAATTGATCGCCTTCCGCATGGCTGATAATCCCAGTCTGTGCCAGCATTTGGGCATGAGCGATCGAGCCAGTAATGTCATATTCGATCAATTCGAGATCGAAGCCGATACTAGCATTGAATTTGGCGATCGCGGGATGAAGAGTACCTTCAAAGCGATCGCTCCAAGTTTGTGGTAGATTCACGATCGAAAACTAGGAGTACAAGCTCCTGAATGTAGTGGTTAAAAACTAATGAAAACTATCCTCGGCCATTCATCGCGAAATAGCTAGAGCGAAGATCGAGTCACCGTTCACTATTCACTATCCCCCATCCCCTATCCCCTAGTCACTATTTCCACGCTATTATAATAAGTGTAGTTTTAACTATAAAGTCCATTCAAACTGCCTAATATCTATGAAATTAACTACTTTCAGAGCTACTACTTTAGTAACCGCTTTATGCTTGGCCACCACGCTAACTGTTACCAGTTGTGGTAAAAAAGACAAAGCCGAGACTACTACTGAAACTACTAAAACGGAGACAACCGCACCCGCTACGACTGGATCTAGCACAACACCTGCTGCTGGAGGAACTGATAAGCCGCTTTCCGCAGCAGACAAGATGAAGTTGACTCCTGTAAAAACTGCACTAACTATGGCAAACACTGCTGTTAAGGGCGGTGACATGGGCAAGGCTAAAGCTCAATTTGAAAAAGTTAGCGGTATGTGGCCAATGGTCAGCCCAATGTTAAAAGAAAAAGCTGGTCCTGCCTACCCCGCGATCGAATCTGGATTCAACATGGTCAAAACAGCCATGGGTTCGGCAACTCCTGACAAAGCCAAAGCTGGAGAAGGTTTAACAGCTGCGATTAAAGGAATTTCTGCGGTGATGGAAAAAAAATAGATCTCAACTATTAAGCTAAGCCTCAGTCTTTTCAACTTTGCTCGCTCACACTCCCTGCAAAGGGGAAAAACTGAATCGGTGTACCTCTTCACTCTAAAAATATTTCTCATCCTCATAACTTAAGCCCTCAAATTAGTTAGGGATGTTATATTAGTACTAACCT
>JBJOOY010000482.1:0-8419 GCA_046051065.1 Cyanobacteriota bacterium | reverse complement strand
ATCGGAACATTCGCAATCTCTCAATTCCAGCGCTGTTATTTCACGATCGCAAAGACCGCGAAGTATCGATCGAGGAAAGTCAGACTATTGCTAGAGTTTGGTCGAGCGCTCAGTTAGTAGAAACTTCCGGATTAGGACACCGCCGCATTCTCCACAATGAGCAAGTCGTGCAACAAGCCGTAGATTTTTTAATGGCTTAATTAATGTGCTAGAAGAAAAGATCTATCCCCTATTCCCTATTCCCTAACTTAACACAAACACGATCGAGTGGTGATAGATCTACATCTACACTAGACTTACCATCATATTGAAATGGTTTATCTAGATCTTTGATTAAGAAGAGTAAATAGATAAACAAAGTAAAAATAAACACAGAAACAATCAAATTTTCGCTAAATCGGTTAGCATGAATTAATAACAAAGCGACGATCGATCCACCTAAAAATAGCCACAGTAATACATACGCAGCTCCCAGAAAATCATTGTCATGATTTACCTGCATTTGGCGGGAGATCGAGCGAATTTTTGCCTGCTCGATCTGGATATAGTTGACGATGCCAGGGCCGCCATTGAGAACTAAAATGGGTGCCAGGATCGGATTAAGCCTGTCGATTGCCGCATCGACATTCGCAAATTCTTTATCGGCTTGGAGCCAGTCTAAAATCGATCGACCCACATCTACCAGTGCCTGTTGTAACGGTTGCGGCTGATAATTGGGATTTCCTGCCGCGATCGTTTGATTGGTATCGTTAATAGTCTCGATCGCATTGGCAATTTGGGATGGCATCCACTCACAAGCCCGATAATCGCTCAGTGTACCGCTTAAAATTAAGGCAATGACAAATATAGCAACACTAAACAAAGAACCTGTGAGCGGGTCGAATATCCATGACTCCCAACCCAGCCAGTGCATGCCCAGCTTAGCAATGCAAAATAATGCCGTCCATGGTAAAACTTTGAACAGGATGCCCCACTTAACTAGATCGAACATACGCATTTTTTTAGACAAGACTAAGAAAATATTGACACGATCGAGGGATTTTTGGCAGCTTAATTAAGCGATGAGATTTGGCTTTTACCTCTGCTGGTTAAAATTTTTAGTAGCCATTTTTTAGATCGAAACTATTTTTCCATCAGGTGGAGATAGACTATACTGACACCCCGGCACTGTCTAGCTAGGCAGCAGGGTGGAGACTGAGAAGATAATTGGGAGATTTAGAATTTCACTAATCTAGAATGCGGGTAATACAATATCATGCTCGATCGAATAATTAAAAATTCAGTAAAATTAGATCTCGATCGATGTTTTGGGTGAGATCGTCGCAATTGTTTCAGCTAGCCAGCCATCGAATAAATCGGTGAGAATTTGTTGATGAAGTTGTTCGTCCAATTGAGGTTGGAAGATTTCTTCTACTTGGATCAGGTGAACGCCGACAGCGGTGATGATGGGTTTGATTAATTGCGGCGGTGTTGCGGCAAATATTGCTGCGGAAATTTCGGGACGAAGTTGTTTGCGTCCCACTTTGCCCAGATACCCACCCCGTCGCCGGAGTTCGGGATCGGGAATATACTGGTGGGCGACATCTGCAAAGCTGAGATCTCCTTCTTGGATCGAGTAAAAGATTTCTATTGCCAAGTTTTGGTCTTCTAAAATTACTTCATAGATGGTTGCACCGCTATATTCGAGCAAGTTTTGATAAAAGAATTTTTCGACTCGATCGCCGAATAGATGTTGAGCCAGTCGATCGGTAAGTAGATTTTGAGTAACAATATATTCAAAATCATCAAGTGAGAGAAAATTAGCCTCTAACCACTGATTTGTAGCTTCGGCACTTTCTAATTTATTGAGGAGTCGAAATCGATCTGCTGCTGCTTGTAATTCTGCCAATGTTGGTTCGATTCCGGCTTCCTGTACATGTCGATCGATAACTTGACGACGGAGAATCTCCTGAATTAGTTCGGGAATTTTGCCAGCAATTTTAGCTGCATAGATTAAATCTCGATTGCTAATTTTAGAACTCGTTGCGATGAAATTCATGCGATGCCTATTTAATCTAATCTATTTTTATCGACTATTATTTCCTAATTTCTTAAATGGATCGAGGATGAAATCGATAATTCGGCGATTGCGGATCGAAACTTCGGCAGTAGCTGGCTGTCCCAATTTCAGGGGGATGCAATTACCTTCGTGTTTGATACAAGACTGATTTAATTGCACCACGATTTCATAGCTAGCAGTGCCAGGTTTTTCAGCAGCTTGGGCAAGTTTAGAATTAGGTGCCATCCAGATCAGTTTTCCTTTAACGATTTCATAACTTTCAAAGGGAAATTCATCAAATTTAAGTTTGACATCTTTTTGAACTGTAGTAGAGCGCAAGGATTCACTCTGATCGGCAGGTATTTCGCCTTTGAAGATCAATCCTGTTTGATTGGCAGCAATTTCCGCAATTAGTTGTTTGGGTTGGACTACCGCCCCTTCACGACCGATCGGTAGTTCAAAAATCGTCCCGTCTGTATTTGCTTTAATTGTATATTTAGCTAGTTGTCCAGTGAGGAATTTACTCTGCGTTCGACTTTGATCGATTTCAGATTTTAAGGCGACTATTTGGCTCTGGATCTCTTTGATTTGTTGGTTGGTTTTTAAGATGGCAATGTTACCACTTTTAGCTAGACTTTCAGAACCCCGCTGTTGCTCGGTGAGGCGCAGTTTAGCTTGAGCGATATTGGCTTGGGTTTGATTGACAGTACTTTGATAGTTTCCCTGCTGCTCCTTAAGTCTCAATCTGGCTTGGGCAATATCAGATTTATTTTGTTGTAAGAGTCCTTGATAGTTTTCCTGTTGTTCTTCGACCCGCAATTTTGACTGTTCGAGGGTGGCGACCGCTTGACTAAAAAGTTGATTTCTTTCCTGCGCCACACTTTCAATTTCTTTAACTTTGACTTCAGCAACTGCTCCGGTTTGATAGAGTTGATCGTATCGTTGTACCTCATCTTGAGCGTCCTTCAAGCGATTCTGGGCGAGGAGGTGACTAGTTTGAGCATCAATCTCACTCTGTTGAGCTTGGTGCACTTGAGTGAGCTTTTCAGCCTGCTGGAGATTGGCGCTGGATTGACGAGTGGCGAGATCTTGTTCTGCTTGATGTAGCTGGGCTAATTTTTCGGTAGTCTGGTTCCGGGAATTGGCTACCAGTGCGGAGAGATTTTGTTGCGCTTGGGCAATTTGGGATTGTTTTTCGAGTAGTTGTGCCTGATTTTGCTGTTGCTGAGCATTTGTGCCCAACCCAATTTGATTTTGCATCAGAGTCAACTGATTTAAGCGTTGCTGTTCGCCATCGAGTTTAAGTTGATTTTGAGAGATTTGTTCGCGGACATTTTTGGAGTCTAGTTCCATAATTGTCTGTCCAATTTTGACTTGATCGCCCTTTTTGATATGAACTTTCATGACCGCAACACTACCCTCAATGTCAGCTTCTAGCTTAATATTGCCTCGATATTCTAATCGACCTCTGGCGGTGCCAATTTCATTCATTTGATATAAACATGCCCAGGGAATAGAGACACCTAAAAATGCGACTAAAACATATAATAAACCTCGCGTCCACGGTAAGGGAACTGTCTCGATTAATTCTGTAGCTGACTCCGACCAATCACGCAGTTTACTGGGTGTAGATTGAGTAGTGAATGTAAATCGACTGGGTGAATCTTCACCCAATTCAGCTTGGTGAGGTTGCTCTATTACCGTTTGCGTAACTTCAGCCGCAGCGAAAGCCTCTGCTGGGTCAGAAAAAGCATCAGCACGATCTGGCATGAGGGAATTTTCGGCTCGTTTCTCCTCGGTTGTCGAGGCTGTGCCAACGTTGTTAGTTGTTTGTGGAGTATTAACCGGGGGGACTCGATTAAATTCGAGCACATTCGATTCTGGTTCAACGGTTCCAGAGATCGAGCTAGAGTTTAATCGTTCGACAGAATCGTGATAAGCAGCGCGGATTCGATCGACAATTTTTAAATCGATATTATCTTTAATCTGATCCTCATTTGCACCTGAAGAGCAGGTATCATGGATACTGTTAAGATCGTCAGTATTACTGAGGATCATCACTTCGATTTGTGGGTATTTTCTCGCGATCTCTGTGACTGTCTGGAACCCATCAGGTTCAGGCATCGCTAAATCGATTAAAACTAAATCTGGTTGGAGATATTCAATTTGCTCGATCGCGCTATAACCATTGGTCGCCGTACCAATTATTTGGAGATCGGGATATGGTTCTAGTACTGATTTAAGTTTTTTGACAATCGCGCCGATGTCGTCTACTAAAAATATTGTGACGATCGGTTGTGAGTGTCGATCGTCGATCGCTGAAGCTAAATTATTAACCATAAATTATAAATCGCTCTTAGAGATTATTCGATAAAGACAAATTATTCTTTTTTTAAAGCGGGAGGAAAAATTAGTAAATTGCTATATTTAAACACTAGCTATTTGTTGTTGATTTAAATGATAATATTGTCCTTGCTTTGCCATCAGTTGGTGATGATTGCCACTTTCAATTAGTACTCCTTTATCTAGTACCAAAATCAGGTCGGCATTTTGGACTGTGGAAAGCCGATGGGCGATGATAATCGTACTGCGATTGCGACGAATTTTTTCTAGATTAGTTTGAATAATCCGCTCTGATTCGGTATCTAAACTACTAGTTGCTTCATCAAATACTAATAGTCGCGGATCGTTTAATAATGCCCGCGCAATCGCGATTCGCTGGCGTTGCCCGCCGGACAACATGCTCCCACCTTCACCAATTTCCGTGTCATATCCCATCGGCATTTTGATCACAAATTCATGTGCGCCAGCTAGTTCTGCTGCTCGTTGGATATCTGCGGGATTGGCACCTGGTTTTGAAAGCGTAATATTACTTTTAATCGTACCGCTAAATAAAAATGTATCTTGATCGACAACACCTACCTGAGATCGCAAGGAGTGCAGCGCAATAGTCTTCAAATCTTTACCATCAATCTCGATCGATCCAGTTGTCGGCGGATATAGTCCTAAAATCAATTTTGACAGGGTAGTTTTGCCAGATCCACTTCTACCTACCAAGGCGATAGTTTGACCTGGTTTAATCTCGAAATTGATATTTTCGAGCGTATTAGCCTCAGCATCCTTGTTATATCTAAACGTCACATTTTTAAACTTAACATAGCCCTGTAATTGACCGATTGACTGGCGACTAGATTCCATATCTTCTTCTGGTTTTGCTTCGATTACATCACACAACCGTTCGATCGCAATCCCAATTTCTTGCAGTTGACTCCATAGTCCCGCTAATCGCTGAAATGGGCTAATTACATTAGCTGATAGCATATTAAATGCAAATAATTGACCGATTGTAAACTCACCTGAAATTACTAAAGAAGCCCCAATCCAAATTAATGCTGTAGTACTAACTTTCTCAAGCGCTGAAGCGATCGACTGGATCTTAATCCTGAAAATCTGTCTTTGATAAGTTTTTTTGATTTCCTTATTGAGCCGCTCTTCCCAGCTCCAGCGGACTGCTTTTTCGACAGACATGGATTTAACTGTGCGGATACCATTGAGAGCTTCAATTAAATAACTATTTTGGTCATTGGAAACATTGAAAATTTCCCTCGACATCTTCTGTAAAAAAGGTGTCGAAGCAAAATTGAGAATAATAAATAGTGGGATTGAACTTATTGTTACTAATGCTAATTTCCAATTATAGATAAACATCAGCGTTGCATAAATAAATACTGAGAGTAAATCTAAGATTACTCCCAAAGATTCCCCAGTAATAAAATTCTGAATCTTATGATTTTCTTGAATCCGCGAGATAATATCACCAACATGGCGAGCATCAAAATAACTCAATGGCAAACTAAAGGTGTGCCGAATAAACCCAATTACCAACGCTGCATCGATTCGGTTGGTGGTACTTGCCATGAGGTATTGGCGCAAAGCAGACATGATAATCTGAAACCCACCAAAGATTAGCAATCCCACCCCAAACGTAGCCAAACTACTCCCAGATCTATGCACAACTGCTCGATCTAAAATTAATTGAGTAAAAATCGGCGAGATTAAGCCGAAAATCTGTAACACGAGCGAGGCAACAAAAATCTCTGTTACCACCACCTTGTGAGGTGCAATTAACTGAAATAGCTGCCACAGATTAGTAGATTTTCCCTCCGTCTGTTTTAGTGCCAGCGTGGGTTCGAGTAACAAACAATGCCCCGTCCACCCTGTGATAAATTCCGCATGAGTCAATTTTCGTTGCCCGATCGCTGGATCGCAGACAGTTATATGCTGAGGCGTAATTTCAAACACGACGATATAGTGGTTGCCTTCCCAGTGGGCAATCGCTGGGAGTCTTTGCTGGGTGAGTCGATCGAGACTAGCCTTAACTGGGCGACTATTAAACCCCAAACTTTCGGCAGCATTTGTCAAACCCTTGAGCGATGCTCCATCCCGACTAACATAAGCTAGCTCTCGCAATCGATTGATATTAAACTCCTTGCCCCAATATTTTCCCACCATCACTACACAAGCTGCACCACAATCGGAGGCACTGTGTTGAGCATAAAAAGGATAGTTATGAGTAACTTTCCGCCACCATTGCCCCATTTTTTGACTAGGGGTAGGGAAGTATGCCTCTTTCAACCGATTAGGCGTCGCCCCAATTTTGGTTTGCGGCTCTGAAGTTACCCCTGATTGGGCGATCGCCGATTGCAGCGGGCGGATCTGGCGATCTACTAATGTTGAGCGCGGCTGGAGTCCCGACTGGGGGATCTGCCAGGTTGACGGTTCGATTTCACCACCGACGATCCGATTGAGATGTTGAGCACACTGACTGAGATGCTTCTGGATCTGCGGATATTTAGCCCAGAGAGACTGGATCGCATGACTGGGTAAGTAGCCGATGGAGATCTCGTCCCCACCAACAACAAGGGCAGCTTTAGCAATATAGGGGTAAAAGTCAGCATCTGGAAACAGCGTACTTGCTCCAAAACTTTTACCAACGGTCAAAGTTGTTACTCGATTGCCCTGCAAATCGAATAACCGGACTTTCCCGGCTAAAATCAGATAAATTCCCCGGCGACCTTCATCTGAATGCCAAAAAGTTGTACCGGGGGTAATTGTCAGTAGTTCGATCTCAGCCTGGAGTAAAGTCAGATCTGTGGTAGCAACTTCATTTCCGAGGACTTGAAATAATCGATCGGCTGAAATCGGATTAAGTGCAGAGTTTTGAACCATCAGTCACAGGGGTACAATTGTATTGTATATCAGGATTGCATCGAAATGGGTGGAAGGAAATCAATTTCCTCAACGCTGACTAGATCAGATCGATAAATGAGGATAATCTAGCTGCGACAAAATGAGTAAGTGTCAGAAGATCGATCGCTGTTGCTGCGGCGCGCGCTGCTCGGCAGGTTCCCTCCGGTAAGCAGCGAGACAGGACAGACGGCAAGCCGTTCGAGGATGCCGACTTAACAGAAGCGATCGTCCAGCAAATATCCAATTCCAACTTCATGAAACTATTTAATTGGTGTGGGTTCGTGTAAGTCAGCAATAATCAGATGGCGAGATTTGCTGAGTTGTGGTGACTGTTGTTGCGCTAAGTCTGCGCCTAATTTGATTTCAACTTCGATCTCCTTAATCAGCCGATTGATATGCCTAGGACTCACCTCAATATCAAATTCCTGAGCTAAGTGCTTGCTTAACCATTGTCCCGTCCAGCGCGGAAATGGATAATCAAATGCTTTCGGACTTTTGCTGACTAGTTCCTTGAGTCGGTTGACATATTCAGCATTGATAGTTTTTGGCCGACCGATCGGTTGTTCCTGCCACTTGTGGCTATGTCCGGATTTTGCCATCAAAATCCAGTGTCTGGCAGTCACGGGAGAACAGCCTAGCACGCGGCAAATTTGAGTCTGAGTCTGACCGTCATCTGCTAACAGCATAATTTCAATTCGCTGTCTATATTCGGGAATAATCTCGATGTCAAGCTGCTGTTCGAGCAATCGCCGTTGAAATTTAGTTAGATACTGACCTAATAATTCTCCCCGAGTAAATAACTGATTAGTTTGAGTCATAGCACCTTTATTTCTGATTAAACTCTTATCCTCAAAAATGCCTGAGTGTTCAACCGCCCAGAATTCAAATTACAGCAGCATCAGCAGAGATGGCTGTTTGTTGAGACTGGATCCACCTCAAGCGGTAGAATATGTTTCCTCAGTGTGAATCCAATAAATTCAAGACTCGTGTAAAAAATATTACATAAAGTTTGAGTAGCGATATTTATTTTACTATTTCTTAACTTTTGGATTAAGAATGGCAAATACTAATTTGGTGTGAATAAATAATTGACAGATTGTTCGAGTCGGCATTTAGTGATAATTTTTCGCG
>JBJOOY010000481.1:0-3145 GCA_046051065.1 Cyanobacteriota bacterium | reverse complement strand
AGGGATTGATAGATCGCTTCAGGTGAAGAAGCTAATCGGCGTTGGAGGATCGTCAGGGCAAAGCCTACGGTACCTTTTCGACCTTCACTGGTGAGTGTTTCGGCGCGGTTGAATTCTTCTCGAACATACTCTGTCACCTTACGGTAGAGTTGCGCTTCTAAGTCTGATAGTGGATAAGCGACAGTATGCGATCGACGTTCGGGGAATAGGGGTTTACCATCAAATTTTAATAGGTCTTCTTTTACTAACCGTCGCATCAGATCGCTAGTGTCAGTAACGTGAACCCCATCTCGAAATCGACCCTCAAATCGATCGCCATCTAATAAAGCTAGGAACAGTTGAAAATCTTCTTCTTTGCCATTATGTGGGGTGGCAGTCATCAACAGAAAGTTACGAGTATGGCTGGATAATAACTTACCCAATTTGTAGCGTTTAGTTTCCTTAATCTCGCCATTGAAGAAAGAAGCAGACATTTTATGCGCTTCATCGCAGATAACTAGATCCCAATCAGTCTGTTTTAGTTTCTCCTGAAGGTCATCATTCCGACTGAGTTTATCTAGTCTGGCAATTACGAGCGGCATTTCATCGAAGGGATTACCAGTTCGGGCTGATTCGATTCGATCGTTACTTAAAATCTCAAAGTTGAGATGGAATTTTTGATATAGTTCTTCTTGCCATTGAACCGCTAAACTACCAGGACAAACAATCAAACATCGTTGCAGATCGCCTCTGATTAATAGTTCTCGAATCAGCAACCCAGCCATGATCGTTTTACCCGCGCCTGGATCGTCTGCAAGCAAAAACCTCAACGGTTGACGAGTCAGCATTTCCCCATAGACGGCGGTAATTTGGTGCGGGAGCGGATCTACCAGAGAAGTATGAACCGCCAATAATGGATCGAATAAATGGGCTAACCTAATCCGTTGGGCTTCTGATACCAGTCGTAGTAAACGACCATCCCCATCAAAACTCCACGGTAAACCCTCAGTAACGATGTTGATAGTATTTTCATCGTCTCGCAGTTTGAGAGTGACGTGGGGATGACCTTGATGGTCTTTATAGGTTAATTCCACCACGTCGCTACCATGCCATTTCACATCGATGATTGTGACGTTTTGGTTGGGTAAAATGCCGCTAACGATCGCACTGCGGGTCAGGTCTTCTAGTCTGGTCATGGGTTTGATTTGGGGAATAGGTAATAGGTAAAATGAAACATCCCAACGCCACTAACCAATATCCATTTTAGCTGCTATACTTGTACATGCAAAAGTACAAGTATAGCAGCTCTATGAAAGTTGTATCCTTCAGTGAAGCGAGAAATAGCCTCAAGACAGTACTCGATCGAGTCGTCGCAGATGCCGACTATACGATCGTCACTCGACGTGACGCTGATGACGTGGTGGTGATGTCTCTGGAATCTTTTAATAGCCTAATGGAAACGGTACATTTGTTGAAATCTCCAGCAAATGCCGCTCATTTAGAACGATCGATCGCCCAATTTAGAGCAGGAAAAGCAGTAGAGCGAGACTTGCTAGATGACTAGAAAACTGGCTTGGACGGATGAGGCGTGGGATGATTATATTTATTGGCAAGGACAAGATAAAAAAACACTGAAAAGAATTAATAAACTCATCGAAGGAACGATGCGCGACCCATTTGAGGGTATTGGTAAACCAGAACCATTACGGGAAAATTTATCTGGATTTTGGTCGCGACGTATTGACGATACAAATCGGTTGATTTATGCAGTCGAAGATGATTATCTAACCATTATTTCGTGTCGATACCATTATAATTCCTGAGAGGATGTTTGAAAAGTATAAAACAATGCACGGGCTACCGAGGTAAAGTCTACTAAAGTAGACTGATTGGTGATAACAGATCCGTATTTCCAAACATCCTCTAAATTAAACTCATTACCTATTACTTATTACCTATTACCTATTACTTAATCCTCACTCTTGCTCGAAGGATTTAGTGATGAATTTGAGCGTATTGCAGTTTTCTAGGACGGTTCGCACGACATCATCGGTTGCACCACTGGGTAAATCCGCGTGAATTTCTAGAGTGATTTTGACTGTTGTATTGCTGAGTTTGGTGAGATGTTGGATAACTGCATCTGCAATTGTTGGTACATCACGGTTGATTCTTTCGGCGGCTAGTTCGACTGTGCCATAGAAGCGAGTGGGGAGAACTTTGATCTGTTCGTTGGCGTAGCCTCGGCTTTGCCGAATCGATACTTTCTCACCCGATCGATAACCACCACTATTCTCTCGATCTTCAGTTGCGGTGGGGCTACTTGGCAGTGGAGAGATATATGGAGGATTTATCGTTGCATCAGATATTTCGTCAGATTGAAGTTGTGCGATCGCAATTTCTGGTTTAACGATTAAACATTGAGAATCAATCTGAATTTGGATATTACCTTTTCCAGCTTTTAGCCCTAAATATTTATGTTTGGTTTCATCCCATCCGGTAGCGTAGGCATAGTTTTCCTGCCACAAGATATTGATTACGCCAGCTTGAATAGTTTGGCGTAAGACTTCACTATTTTTGAGTCGGGGTAGGTAGGTATATGTTGATAAATAATCCCACAGTTGTTTGAGATTAATGTGGTTGGTATCTTTCCAAAGGTAAGGATCGAGGGCGGTGAGTCGGAGGTTACTGGGCGCGTAGTTGGTAATTAGCCGTTCTTCATGAATTAGCTTGCGACTGGCTCTGACGATCGGGGATTCATTTCCCTGTAGCCGCACTGCTTCCCACTCGATCGCACCTTGCGGATTCGGTTGTTCGGGTACGAGCATCCATTGATAAGCTTCTCTGATAAAGTTATCAACTTCTTTGTGCAGCTTGTCGCGATTACCAATCGCTTGATTGCTTTGAGATACGTCTAGATTGAGCGTTTCTTTGTCACGGACGATCGATTCCCATGCGAGATATTCGGCGACAGATTTTTCTAGTGGCGGGAGTTGCGGTAAGGCTGGCGCGAGGAAGATTAATAGGTTTTTGTAATAGCGGGGACTGGTGCCGCGTTTGGTGAGGAATTCATTAACTGTAGTGAGTGCGAGACTATCATTGGATTTATTGATGTGCGATCGATCGGGATGGAGAATGACTAATTTGACACCTGTAGAATTATCATCGG
>JBJOOY010000480.1:0-5961 GCA_046051065.1 Cyanobacteriota bacterium | reverse complement strand
AAACTGTTCCAGATTGCGCAGGGAAATTCCTAATCGGTGGGAATCATTAAACCTAGATGTAATTTGCAAATCGAGTAAATAATTAGTTTGAGCTATATCCATTTCCCCCAAAGCTTGAGCGACTCTACCGAGCTGAAAATAGGTACCCGCTTGAGAATACCGATCGTCAAACTCGCCAAAAAAATTGAGCGCAAGCTGATAATTGCGCCGAGCTTCGGCATATTCGGTTAAATTTTGGGCAATCATACCCAAATTGTGATAGGTTCGCGCTTGGGAAAGTCGATCGCCAAATTCGATTTGAATTGCCAGGGCGAGTTGATAATTGTGTCGCGCTTGCTCGTGGTTACCCAACGCTTGAGCCATGCGCCCCAACTGATGATAAGTACAGGCTTGAGCAAAACGATCTCCAAGTTCGATTTTAATCCTGAGCGCAAGTTTATAGTGAAAATGTGCTTGCTCATAGTCGGTTAATTGCTGGGCAACTATGCCCAAATTGTGATAGATGTGAGCTTGAGCAAACCGATTGTCAGATTCAATGTGAATGGCAAGGGCAAGTTCGTAATTGCGGCGGGCTTCGGCATATTCTTTCAGCTCTTGAGCGACTCGCCCTAACTGCTGGTAGGTACAGGCTTGAGACAATCGATCGCCAAATTCAGTTTTAATTTTGAGCGCCAGTTGATAGTTGCGGCGAGCTTGGGGATATTCGCGTAGCTCTTCAGCAACTCGCCCCAACTGATGAAAGGTACTCGCTTGAGCAAATCGCTCTCCAATTGCAATTTTAATTTTGAGCGCCAGTTGATAATTATGCCGAGCTTGCGCGTACTGTCGCAATTGCTGGTAAACTCTCCCTAAGTGATGGTAAGTATCAGCTTGAGACAATCGATCGCCAAATTCGCCTTTGATTTTGAGGGCGAGTTCGTAGTTGTGTAGTGCCTCAGAGTATTTGCCTGACTGATGGTAAACCTTCCCTAATTGATGATAAGTATCGGCTTGAGCGAGTTGATCGCCAGATTCGCTTTTAATGTTGAGGGCAAGTTGATAGTTACGTAGTGCTTCTTGATCGGATCTTAATTCTTGAGCAACTAACCCCAACTGATGGTAAGTAGCAGCTTGAGCCGCTCGATCGCCAAATTCGTTGTTAATTTCGAGGGCAAGTTGATAGTTATATCGCGCTTCCTCATAAGCTCTGAGCCGTTGAGCGATCGTGCCCAGAAAGTGATAGTTGTTGGCAGTACTTCGTCGATCTCCGATTTGGATCTTCAATTCCAATGACTGCTCGAAAAAAGATCGAGCATCATCAAATTGGTGTAAGTGATAATTAATACTGCCGAGATGATAGAGCGTAATGGCTTCACCCTGGAAATATTCTAGCTCGCGACTGAGTTGGAGTGACTCGTAAAAGTATGCTTTCGCAGTGTCAAACTTTCGGATCGATTGATACTCTAACCCTAGCTGATTGAGAAATTCAATCCGCGCACGGCTACTCGTTTCTAATTCTCGGACTAACTGTTCTAAAATATCGATCCGTTCCGATTGATTCGATCTAGCGGCAGTTAGATGATGCGATCGAGCGGCTGTTTGCTCGATCGCCAGATCGTTCGATCGAGACTCATGCTGCATCTCATTGTGTCCAATAGTTGTCACTTCCGTCTCGACGATTGCAGTGACACGATCGACATCCACACTCTCGGGTTGAGATGACTCACTTCGCATGTTAGTTGCCAGCCAAAAATTCTAAATAACTAGCAGTCAGTTCCTTAACTGCCAAATCGAAAAATTGCTTACCATGCTCGGGAGTTGCCAAACTAGGATCCGAACCCATTCTACCATCAGGATAACGACGGCGAAAGTCTGCTGCTCCGAGAATTTTGCGCTCTGCTGAGATCTGAGTCGGATCGAGTGGCGTAGATTTAATCGCCTCAGGATAGAGATACTGCGTTAGGGCAATTTCAGATGGTGTGGCATGAGCACCCTCCCGATTGCCGTATAATTCTTTGGCTAGACGATAGACACTACCACACATAAACCAGTTTGCCGTTTGACATTCCACTCGATCGGCATTAGGGATATTTAAATCTGCCAGATGAGCGTAAGTTTCCGCAAAAGCAGCTTTCAGAGTGGCAATATTGCCGCCATGACCGTTAATAAAAAAGAACTTAGTAAAACCAGATCTCATCAAACAGGTAAGATAATCACGGATGACTAAAATTAGCGTACTCGGGCGAAGACTCATCGTCCCAGGGAAATTAGCATGGTGCAACGCCATCCCAACATTAATCGTGGGCGCAACTAATGCTTGAGTAATCGATCCGACCTCTATCGCGATCGCTTCAGCACAAATTGCATCCGTACCAATGATACCAGTTGGGCCATGTTGTTCGGTCGAACCGATCGGAATAATTATCCCATTAGAACTCTGGAGATAATTCTCAACTTCTGTCCAAGTACTTAAATGTAAACGCATAGAAATAGGGGATAGGGGATCGGGGATCGGGATTAGGGGATAGGAGATCGGGTTTAGATCTCTAACTACTTTACTCACTGTCCACTATCCCCTAATCCCTAAATTGTAGTATTGTGACAAGTGCAAGCGCCTGCTATTAATTAATGTAGCTGAAAAAATTCTCTTGACCGATCTTCCAGACGACCGAAGTATCAATTTCCTTTCGCCAGATACCTGTGATGATGCTTGAACTGAATACGTCGAATCACCCTGCTGCTAGTCAGACGATCGGTACCGTTACTAATCGTGTTTTAGTAGTCGAAGATGAAAACTCGATCCGAGAATTAATAGTTTTGGGGTTAGAGGAGGAAGGCTATGAAGTAGTGGCTGTTGCTGATGGACAAACAGCTTTGAGCAAGTGTCAAGCCCAAAATCCTCATACTCAAGATTTCCCATTTGATTTAATTATCCTCGATTTAATGTTGCCGCAGGTTAACGGTCTAGATCTGTGCCGCTTTTTACGTTACCAAGGCAACTGTGTGCCAATTTTGATGGTCAGTGCTAAAACCACCGAAACCGATCGAGTGTTGGGTTTAGAAGTTGGTGCAGATGATTACATCAGTAAACCATTTAGTATGCGGGAGCTAGTCGCACGTTGTCGCGCCCTCCTCCGTCGCCATCGCTTCAATTTGTCGCCCAATTTGTCAGTGCTCCAATTTCAGGATGTCATGCTGTATCCCGAAGAGTGTCGGGTGGTAGTTAGGGGGGTGGATGTGGTTTTATCACCCAAAGAGTTTCGCTTGCTAGAGCTATTTATGCAGCATCCCCGCCGAGTTTGGTCGCGAGAGCAATTACTCGATCGAGTGTGGGGAAACGATTTTATCGGCGATCGCAAAACCGTTGACGTTCACATTCGCTGGTTGCGCGAAAAGCTAGAAATCGACCCTAGTCAACCACAATATATTATAACCGTGCGCGGGTTTGGTTATCGATTGGGATAGGGGGTAGTGGACAGTGGACAGTAGATTTACAATAGTGGTTCCTTGCCAGATAACGTCAGGATCCTAGCCACTGTATTGACGCGCTAAACCTGAAGGAAATCTCCAGAGCGCCGATCGTTAGTCACTTTCACGACTAACTACGAACCTTACTAGATTAGGAAACGCTATCGTGAATATTTTTATAGATGCCTGTGGATTATGATTTGGTAGTTATTGGGGCGACGGCAACGGCGCGAGCGGCGGCGATCGCTGCGTTAAATTTGCAGGCGCGGGTTGTACTGATAGTGCCACAGTTATCTAGCGCTCGATTGCATCCTCAGCGGGATTTTTACCCCTATGCATTGGCTGAGATTGCTAAAGCTCATCGCACAGCTCGATCGCCACTTCAGGAGCCAGACAGCTATCCCTGGCAGTATGCTTTAGCGGCGATCGATCGGCTCGAACAACAATCTAGTTTGGATTTATTGGCGGCGATGGGTGTGGAGACGATCGTCGGGATGGGTGAATTTTGTCGTCGTCCCCATTTAGCATTTAATATCGACGAGCGATATCTTCGCGCTCGGGCTTATTTAGTGGCGACTGGAGCGGTAGCTAGTTATCCACAGATTCCTGGTTTACAGGAGGTCGGTTATCTCAATATCGATCGATTGCCAGATTTAGTCAATCGTCCAATTCCTCGGCGGTGGGCGATTATCGGGGCAGAAGCGATCGGGGTTGAATTCGCCCAAACCCTCACCCGTTTGGGGTGTGAGGTGACACTAATCGTCGAAACACAACAGATTTTACCCTATGAAGCTCCAGCAGTTACCAATCTGATTCAGTCCCGATTAGAAGCTGATGGAGTGCAAATTTATCTAGAAACTTTAGTTACTAATGTTAGTCAAAATAATGGCGATAAATTAATTACGATCGGTTCGTCATCGATCGCGGTAGATGAAATTTTTATTGCTTTACCCGTCCAGCCTTTAACCGAACCCTTCAATCTACTTGGTGTGGGTGTAGGCTATAACGAAACAGGCATTTCCATCGATAAAAATTTACGCACTTCTCATCCTCAAATTTATGCCTGCGGTAGTGTTTGTGGCAATGTATTAGGTGGTTATCGTAGCGATGGTTTGATTAAATATGAAACTAAAATTGTTGTAAATAACGCCTTATCTAAACGCAAAATTAAAGTCGATTATCACAACTATAAAAATATTCCTTGGGCTGTACATACAGACCCACCCCTAGCGCGAGTAGGCATGGCGATCGGTGCTGTTAAAAATAGCGATCGACAGGATTTAATCGTCCTAACACAGTATTTAAAAAAATGTCCCCAAGCTGTTTTTAATAATCTAACTAATGGTTTTTGCCAAATTGTTGTGACCAAAACTGGGATCATTCTTGGTGCGGAGATCGTCAGCCATAATTCACCAGAACTAATCCAAATTATCGCCCTAGCAATCCAACAAAAACTCAAAATTACCGAGCTAATTAATTTGCCTGGATTGTCACTGAGTTATAACGAGTTAATTTATCAAACTGCCCAGGAATGGTACGCTTATCAGCAAGAGCAAAGCTGGATCGATCGTTGTTTGAACTGGTTACGGATATCCTAAAATTTTGGGGAAAAGTATTGTAAACTCCCCAAAATTGCGATCTATCCCTATTCCCTATTCCCTATTCCCTATTCCCTATTCCCTATTCTCTATTCCCTATTCCCTATTCCCTATTCCCTACAGGATTAACTGGCATAAGTTAGTTTAGTAGCAATTTCGCTTAGCCAGGGATCTTGACCGATCGCCATCGCGATACCCATGCCACCTGCTAGATTGGCGAGAAACCCTTTTTCGGTATTTTTATAATTAATATGATTGGCAACCGACCAGACAAAGACGGCAATTCCAAACACAATTAATCCAGTTATTATAAATGTTAATGACAAAATCTGACTATCAGCTTGACTAGCATCAGCAACCCAGATTCTTGCCCAATGATCGGCAATCTTCCATACGAATACTTTACTCGTCCAGATCGAAAACCCAGCAATAAAGTAGGCAATCATTCCAGGTATATATTCCATCTTTACTTATTACTTATTACTTATTACTTAGTTACTATCTCCAGCGATCGCGCTCTAGGTCGTAGATTGCCTTTTCCCAATGCCAATCTGCGGATTTATCTGGATGTCTGAGTTGAGATTGCTGAATCAAACGATTGGCAGTATTCCGATTACCGCCGAGTAATTTTAATAATTTGCGTTCTAGATGGGGATGCTGTGGTGGTAATATTCTGCGGGCAGAATTACGTCGTCCGCCACCAATCCGGATGCGATGACGTTGTTGCCAAGCCAGAAATAGCAGACAGACTCCTACAAAAATCGCGATCGCAGTACCAGTCATAAGTACTTGAAATATTAAGATTAAACGCAAATGCTACTAATAATATAACCAAATGTTTATACAATCTCAATCGGTGGAACCACTGATGGGATAGGGGATATTAACCGAACAGGGTGGGGTAGTTCACTCAGGG
>JBJOOY010000479.1:0-3386 GCA_046051065.1 Cyanobacteriota bacterium | reverse complement strand
ATAGTGGCTAGTGGCTAGTGGCTAGTTAGTTCAACGATATACTAACAACCAATAACCAATAACTAACTATCAACAATGCCGTAGAGCAATTTTAATCACCAACTAACACAACTTAAACTATGACTCGGGTAAAGCGCGGTAACGTGGCGCGGAAGCACCGCAACAAGATTCTCAAATTAGCTAAAGGCTTTAGAGGTTCTCACTCTAAACTCTATCGCATTGCTAATCAACAAGTGATGAAGGCATTACGGAATGCCTATCGCGATCGTAAAAAGAAAAAACGCGATTTCCGTCGGTTGTGGATTGCGCGGATCAATGCAGCAGCTCGCGTACATGGCACGAGCTACAGCAAGCTAATCGGGCAAATGAAGAAAGCCGACATCCAACTCAACCGGAAGATGTTAGCGCAAATCGCCATCCTCGATCCTGCTAGTTTCGAGCAAGTAGTCAAACTAGCAGCAGCAGCTAAATAGAAGAGACGTTAATTTAGGGATGAAGGATAAAGAATGAACTATCGATTCAAATCTTTATTCTTCGCCTGTGGATCGATCTTCAGTATGACTATTTGGCAAGATTTTACCCCAGCCGGAACATTAACAGAAATTCAGCAACGTCACAAAGTGGTCATTGCGGTCAAAGATAATTTAGCACCATTAGGATTTAGAGATCGAAACGGAAATTTACAGGGCTTGGAAATCGATATTGCCCGTCAATTAGCTACCGAACTATCTAATCACGAACATGCGAATGCCTCGCCACCTGTATTGTCACGATCAAAGACAGAAATTCCCTCCAGATCGCCTCAGCAGCCTGCTACAGCGGAGTTAATCCCTGTTGTCAATCAGAATCGACTCAAGGTAGTGATTGATGGAACTGTAGATTTAGCGATCGCCAGAGTTACAATTACACCAACTCGATCGCATGTGGTTGATTTCAGTAGATATTATTATTTAGATGGGACGGGTATAGTTACCGATCGAGTGGAAATTGTCAAAACTAGAGACTTAGTGGGTAAAAAGGTCGCAGTTTTAAATAATTCTAGTACGATCGCAACATTGCAATACATGATTCCCCAGGCGCAATTAGTTGGTGTCGATAGTTATCAACAAGCACAGCAGCTCCTTGCTACCCAAAAAGTTATTGCCATCGCCGCAGATCGAAGTTTACTAATCGGCTGGGCACAAACTAATCCCAAATACCATCTTTTGCCCGATAAATTATCAACCGAAGCATTGGGAATAGTTATCCCTAAAGGGATTAAATACCAACCTTTACGCGACTCGATCGATCGGGCGATCGATCGTTGGCAAGCTAGTGGCTGGCTGCAACAACGCATCGAGTACTGGGGATTGAAACAATCGGCAAATTAGTTTGAGTGCCTAAATCTGACGATCGACATCGATCGTAAATAGTTAATAGTTGTCAATTGTTAGTGTTATTATTGTTGACTCAAGTTATTATAAGTAGCAAGTACCGCTGCGGAGAACTATGAGTTCTGCCCAACTGTACTAAGTATTAAGTATCTAGTTAGCGATAAATTTTTTCACACTACTACTAGTCATCAATTACTAGCCACTAGCCACTACTTCAACATGGAATTTTCAAATCGAAATTTACTAACTATTTACCTGGCAGCATTTTTACTACTCCTAAGTGTTGCTGCTTTTTTTATCTTCAGACAAATTATCAAAACCACCAAGACTGAAAAGACTTTAGGCAGGTTAGAGAAAAAACTCAAAAATGAGCGTGGTACCGTCCAAGAATATTACGAACTTGGCAGTATTTATTTAGATAAGAAAATGTTTGCTCAAGCGATCGTCATGCAAAAAAAAGCACTTAAAGCTGAGACAGTAGATCCAACCGAAATGGCACCTATTCATAATGCATTGGGTTATGCTTATTTCGGTCAAGAACAGTATGATGTAGCGATTCGCCAGTATAAAGAGGCAATTAAACTCGAACCGGAATATGTGATGGCAATTAATAATCTCGCTCATGCCTACGAGCAGAAAAAATTGACATCTCAAGCTTTAGATATGTACGAACAAGCCTTAAAAATCGATCCTAAGAATGATACTGCCAAACGGCGGATTGATTCCCTGCGCCGTCGGTTGGTTGTTAGTAGTAAGTAGTTCACGATCGACCTGCATTATTTAAACTAATCGTGAATATTCGATCGATTAGATAATATCGACCTAGTTAATTTTAGAGCAAGTATATATTAACAAATCTTGCATTAAGCGTTATGTATAAACACATATTTGGTAAAGTTAATTGCGATTTATGAGGAGATTATCATCGTGTCAGATTTATTAACAGAAAAAGTCGCGATCGTCACTGGTGCATCGAGAGGAATCGGTCGGGCGATCGCGTTAGAATTAGCCCAGGTTGGTGCAAAAATCGCTGTAAATTATGCTAATTCTAGCAGTGCTGCGGATGAATTAGTTACTCAAATTATTAATAGTGGTGGTGAAGCAATTGCCATCCAAGCAAATGTTGCTAAAGTCGAGCAAGTCGATCTGCTAATTGATGCAGTGATGCAGAAATGGGGACGCATCGATGTATTGGTTAACAATGCAGGTATTACTCGCGATACACTGCTCTTACGCATGAAGCCAGAAGATTGGCAAGCAGTGATCGATACCAACCTGACTGGGGTATTTTTGTGTACTCGTGCAGTTAGTAAAATCATGCTCAAACAAAAGTCTGGCAGGATGATTAATATCGCTTCTGTAGCAGGGCAAATGGGCAATCCCGGGCAAGCAAACTATAGTGCAGCTAAAGCTGGTGTAATTGGTTTTACGAAGACTGTAGCGAAGGAATTATCCAGTCGCGGGATTACAGTCAATGCGGTAGCACCAGGTTTTATTGCTACTGATATGACGAGCGATTTGAAGTCAGAAGGTATTTTACAATTTATTCCCCTCGGCAGATACGGACAACCGGAAGAAGTTGCCGGAATGGTGAGATTTTTAGCAGCCGATCCTGCCGCGTCATATATTACCGGACAGACATTTAATGTCGATGGTGGGATGGTGATGAGTTAGTAGGCAGTGGACAGTTATTATTAAGAATATTTTACTCTCTTCCCGCTTTAATACTATAGATTAACAATTTTTTTATACTCTCTGTGCTCTCTGTCTTGATGCGCTAAACCGTCGGGGAACTAGGGCGTGCGTGCATCGCTGTGTCTGGAGCGGTTAGAAAACAATGGTTAGATAGTAATAGTTCAAGCATTATCTATACTCTTCTGGCGGAAAGAGAGTATCCTAATGCTGGCTACGGTTATTAACTTCGGTAACTCGCCAATTTAGTTTTGAGTTCAGCCAAAAGTTCCAAATTGTTACTAAACCGATCGCAATTAACTTCGCTAAAATATCAATCCT
>JBJOOY010000478.1:0-6088 GCA_046051065.1 Cyanobacteriota bacterium | reverse complement strand
CTGCTGCTGGGGTAACATATGCTTTCAATACTCAACGCAATTTTCGCATTCACTGCATCATGGGCACCTTGGCAATTAGCATTGGTGCTCTTTTACAGCTTACTGGAGTGGAAATGGCAGTAATTTGTATTACCAGTGGGTTAGTTTTGACCCTAGAATTATTAAATACCGCGATCGAATCAGTTGTCGATCTGACTGTCCAACAAACCTATCACGAGCTTGCCAAAATTGCGAAGGACTGTGCGGCTGGTGCGGTATTGGTTTCAGCTTTTGCCTCGATTCTGGTTGGCTTCTGTCTGATTGCACCTAAAGTAATATTGCTATTTGCTCGATATGGTAGTTAGTGATGGGAATAGACAATCAGCTTGAACCTCAAAACTTAGAACGCAAATAGCTGAGGTGGCGATCAATTATTGTTGTCTGCTGATTTGAGTGAGGATCCTGTTACACTAGATTCGATGCTACGATTGTAGAATCTCATGCTCAGGCAAACTTTACCTTAGATGAGGTAACGCTTTTGCTCGGGCATAGGCTACGCCAATGCTAATGGGATGGTACGATCGATGATTTTAGTTATTGATAATTACGACAGCTTTACCTACAATCTCGTCCAATATTTGGGCGAACTCGGGCGAGAATTACCTGTTGCTGAAGATATTCGCGTCTATCGTAATGACCAAATTACCATCTCAGCGATTGTTAGCCTAAATCCTGATGGGATCTTAATTTCGCCTGGTCCTGGTCGTCCCGAACAGTCAGGTGTTTCGATCTCCATTATCCAAGAATTGGGGACAAAGTATTCAATTTTAGGTGTTTGTTTGGGACACCAAAGTATCGGTCAAGTTTTTGGGGCTGATGTTGTCGCTGCACCGATTTTAATGCATGGTAAAACTTCAGAAATTTATCATAATGGAACTGGAGTATTTCAGGGCTTAGCGAATCCGTTTACGGCTACTCGCTATCACAGTCTTGTAATCGATCGAGCTACTTGCCCGGATTGTTTAGAAATTAATGCTTGGGTAGAAGATGGCACGATTATGGGCGTTAGACACCGCGATTATCCCCATATTGAAGGGGTACAATTTCACCCTGAAAGTATTTTAACTAATTCTGGTAAACAATTACTCAGGAATTTCCTCCTCTCAATTCGATCAAAAGTAGCTACTTAAGTTGAGAACCGAGATCGACTTAATTCATGGCGTCATTACATCTAAACATAGAGATGTCTGAATTCTGGGCTAAATTCAGACAATTCATCAATGAAAAATTAGCCATCGAGCCTGCGGTTGACTAGGCTCTATGTTTCGTACTCAATGGTCAATTGAGCTGGCTTACAGCGTTTGATGACGACATTAATCCCTTCCGCCCGCTCGTGCTCTAAGTCCTCAACATAACCAAATTTGGTGGTATTAGCTTCGAGTGCGGTTGCAAACGGCCCAAAATAATAAGTACAGTGCGGTAGATTAGTGTTAATTTCTACCCACCAAGCTCGACCGATTAAATGCAGCACGTCGATCCAGATAGATTGAATATTCATTGGTTTAGATGCCATTGATTATAAAAAACTGCAATACTAAATTAAATTGAATTCTGTAAAAAACCTAGATATTCGATGTCCTCACTATCCCGATCGATATCTACACCCAACACTATTCACAGTTTGGCACTTTTTCGATTGATTTATTGTTTAAAAAGCTACCATTCCTAAATTCTATCGCAATCTTCTGCTACTATCGATAAATGTAATTACCTTCACAAGTGCTGTCAGAAGGTAATTACAACAGGTAGAAGCAAAACCTTTACTAGTTTTTTATCAAACTCTAAAATTTATTTATGTCATTAGAAAGATTCAGGACTAGCAAGATAGCTAACAGCCAGATAACCAATAATTAAGATTCTAATCGATATTGCTTCAGCAAATAAGCTGATTTCCTAAAAATAATATTTGCAGGCATTAAGCAAAATTAAGAAACTATTGAGATCGATGTTTTGTGTTGCTAGCAAGCGATCGTAGGTATAGTTACTAACATCTAAAATGTAAGTGACATCATTTACAATAGGCTGTAAAGCTGAATTATCGCTCTTTTGAAATTCTCTTCAATCAGATGCTAGCGAGGAATAAAGATCGGCTAAATGTTTGAGCTGGCAATTCATAATTTTCAGGTTAAAATAAGTATAAATAATCAGGTTATGTCGATCCAACGTTTGCCACTAATGATTTGGATAGCAATAAATAAGTTTTATGGTCATTCTGTTTGTAAATAAAAAAAGTAATATGAGGCTTTCAAAAATAACTATCGTAAAATCAGTCAAAAGAGTTCTTAAAAAGATTTTTTTTGGATTAGTTAATTTGTTGCCTATCCGTGCAGCTAGGCAATTTATTTTGGACGATCTCAATAAAAAAGAAAAATGGTCGATCGGCATTTACGAAGGAAATTCTCCGTTAGACTTAATTGATTCTGTACATATCAATAACCCCATCCTGAGTCGTAGCAATGTTACAGATGTGCCAGCGGGGTTTGTCGCAGATCCTTTTATGATTAGGGTCGAGCCAAACTGGTACATGTTTTTTGAAGTCTTTAATCAGCAGACTCAAAGAGGTGAAATTGGACTAGCAACAAGTAAAGATACTGTTAATTGGAATTACGAACAGATCGTACTTGCCGAACCATTCCATCTATCGTACCCGTATGTATTTTCATGGATGAATGAATATTATTTAATTCCAGAAAGTGGTCACGCAAATGCAATTAGACTATATCGTGCGACAAAATTTCCACTAGAGTGGTGTTTTATGGGCAATCTTTTGGAAGGTTGGTTTTTGGATACTTCTGTATTTCACTATGGGGATAAATGGTGGCTGTTGGCAGAAACCAATCCTGAATTTAAATATGACACTCTTCGCCTTTACTATGCGGATGATTTGCTAGGTGATTGGATCGAACATCCCCAAAGTCCGATTGTTCAAGGTAATGCTCATATTGCTAGACCAGCAGGGAGAGTCGTTGTCACGAACGACAAAATCATTCGCTACAGTCAAGACTGCAAGCCTGAGTATGGCACTCAGGTTAGAGCCTTTGAAATTTATGAATTGACTACGACAAGTTATCGTGAACGTGAAATGGCTACAGAAGCGATCTTAAAGCCAAGTGGGAGCGGCTGGAATAGCACTGGTATGCACCATCTCGACCCTCATTTGAGAGCGGACGGAAAATGGATTGCTTGTGTAGATGGACGAGCAAGATAATTAAGTTAAAGCTCGGCATTTCGCCTAACACTTTGCCTCTTCACAACTCTTAAATCGATCGGCCGAAAAATAGGTTCGATCTCGTTTACCAAACCAATTATACCGATTGTCGCGAATCTGGATATAACCTCGATCGCCCA
The DNA here is from genome assembly GCA_046051065.1 of Cyanobacteriota bacterium. Lineage (GTDB taxonomy): Bacteria > Cyanobacteriota > Cyanobacteriia > Cyanobacteriales > Chamaesiphonaceae > Chamaesiphon. Next base: position 2,701 of record JBJOOY010000478.1, on the reverse strand, counting down.
ACCATTTTAACCCCGGTATCCAGCGATACCAATCGATCGCCAGATCTACTCCAGGTAATAACTTGCCGATCTCTTCGGCGGCTTCACTTCCTTGCCATCGTTGCGTGAGATCGGCTGCATTTATCAACATCATTCCCTGCTGACAATCTGCTTCCGTGACGCTAAATTCAGCCAATGTTTGCTTGTCTTGCATCGGGATATACTGGAATAACTTACCCCGTTGACGTAGCTTGTGCTGAGCAGAATCGATCTGCTCTAATTGCTGTACGAATGTCACGCACAGATTGCAGTTACCATCATAAATTACATAGTAAGACATAACTAAACCTAACTAGATGAGGAAACGCTATTGTGAGGGTTTGGTGGTTGAGAAAATCGAGCGTCACTCATAAACTAATTGCCAATCAATCCGCATGGGCGTAACGCGATCGCCAATTTGCCGATTCATTGCGATCGCAATCTTAGCCATTTGATCTAGACTAATCAGCAAATTTTCACGCCCTTTAAATCCTTCTAAACGATTAACAACCCGCCCATTGCTAAACAGAATCAATGTGGGGAGAGTTTTTAGCTTGTAAGTACTAGCTAACTTGAGATTATCATCTGCATTAACATGAACTAACTTAATTTGCTCATCCCAGCGATCGTGAAACTGAATCAGCGTTGGCTGGATAACTTTGCATAGTCCACACCAAGGTGCCCCAAAGTTAACTAGTACGGGTATTGATGAGGCGAGCACCTGCTCCTTAAAATTCAGATCTGTTACAGCAGAGTGGATCATAAAAGGTAGTCGGTTTGATATCAAATTTTTTATTATATAAATATTATCCTAGCGCTAATTACTCCAATAAGGGGATAGGGATCTGCGGATAAGTAGAGGGGATCGAGGGAAAAGGCGGTTAGGGCAATCGATCAAGACTGGAGATAAATTTAACAAATAATGCTTTAAAGCGGTGCCTTCGCAGTCATTTCAATCAGCCAAGGATGACCCAGCCAAAATATTACGACAAATCCGACGACACCGATATAGGCTGGACGCAAAAACTCTAATAATTGAAGGGACTGTCTGCCATCTAAAATTGCCTGGAACGGGACGATCGAAGTTCTGGCTTTAACCCGCTCAAACTCATCTCCATACCGCTGCAAAAGGCGACGATCCCCATGCCAGACAGCAAATAAATGATGGAGCATCAGACCGATCGAGGTAACTAAAGTAAAAGTTGTCCCTAGCCATAGCGTATGCGCCACACACCAAATTAATTGACCGACCATTTGAGGGTGGCGGGTAATTCGCATGATCCCCGTTTCATAAATGCGGACTTGAGGTTTGAGGACAGCCGCAACTTCGAGGAGATTGAAGGTTGCTGGATAGAGAAACAAGAAGGAGATAAAAGATAGCACCCAAACGGTTTCTTTGACACCGACAACACCTTGAACTTGCCACAACTGGATCCCGTCGTAGCGATGATTGAAGAAATAGATAATGAGAATAGTTGCAAATGGAATGCTCACCAAGGCAAAGATGACACGGTATAGCCGCGCACCGATTTTACTTTCACCCCAAGGACGCAAAGCGGCTAAACCACTATGGATGATTGCAAAGCCAAGTAATAAGCCCAGTATAATTCCGTGGCTGAGTGTCAATGATGGATACATTTAAAAAATCGTGAATAATTACTGGCGAATTGCGATGACAATTAGCTAGTTTAACCGATCGATCGGGGAACTCTAGCAACAAGCGATCCTAAATCTACGCACTGCGATTTTTCCTGAACCTATGTTAGAGCAAGCTGCCAATGCCCTAAATCGTCAAGACTATCAAACTGCGGCGCAATTAATTACTACATTGCTCGCACAGCAGCCACATGACGAGCGAGTTCAGATGTATTGGGCAAAATTACAAGCAGCAACTAATAATTTCGATCGCGCCCTCGAAATTTATCGATCGTTACTGCAACAGTCTGTCAATCTGAAAATCGTGACTGAGGCACGTCAAGAGATTCAAGAAATCGAGCAGATCCAATCCCAAATTAAGGCACATGCATTAGCTTGTGCGAGAGCCGGAATTGAAGATAATGTCGCACCAGGGTTGTTGATTCTCGAACCAATTTCAGCAGAATTCAAGCAAATAGTCGCACCAAGATTTGCGGCAATTATGGATATCGATCCTTACAGTGCCAAACTTCAGTTACCTACGCGCAGTTGGCGACTATATCGATCGGGTACGATGGGAGAATTAGAATTTTATTATAACCAATTTCAACAGGCGGAAATTCCGAGTTTTTGCGTTGCACAGCAAGATATCCAACAGCTATTTGTATTTAAAGTTAATTATTTCCAATCTTTTTACCCTCAAGCTGAAATCGTCTGCACAGACGATAGATCGGAGTTGCGATCGATTAATTTTAATTGGTCGGAAATCACCCAAATCGTCATGGGCATGTTACCGATCTTTGAGGAGGTAGTAGAAATAGATAAAAATAACCGCACCTATCGTAAACCCAAAATTCTCGATTATATTTATGTTTGCGATTTACAGTTACGCGAACGCAGAAGTATCTTAAGATTGTGTTCGCAGAATTATGATTTTTCCGATTACAAGCAATTAATTACCCAACATCGGCACGATCGAACTAAAGAGATTGATAGTTTATTTAGCGATCGAAATATTCTCCTAACTAGTCGGGATAACTGGAATAAC